>NZ_JAHBAJ020000018.1:0-8499 GCF_018390775.2 Sesame phyllody phytoplasma
TCGTTAAATAGCGGAATTATGCGCATCTTTTGCGCCCTTATTCCGGATAAGATAGTACGTTAGTCTATTGAATTTATGGCCTCTTTACGCCCTCTTTCTAAATATATTTTTTTAAATATACTATATAATAAAAATTTTATAAAACTTATATAAATACAATTTAATAATAAAATTATGATCATATTATACTGGATTATTAAAGCTATAATAGTACTTTTATCTTTTTAATTTATATTTTTTTATACCCTCTATCTAAATATATTTTTTTAAATATACTATACATAATAAAAAAATGTATAGCCATATATAAGTATACACAATTTTATAATTTTCAATTTTTTTTATAATTGTTAAAAAACAAAATATTTTATTATCTTAAATCTGATAATAAATTAATGTTATTAAACACACAACACTACAAAAGACTATTTTTTTTATTTAAAAACAAAACAATAAATTAAAAATTTTTAAAATAAACAATATACAATAATAAAATCAATAATTTAATTAATAATTAATTGTTTTTATTTAATAAATTTATAAATTAGACTGCTTTTTTAGATTTTTTAAAAAAATTAGGATTTTTTTTATTAATAAATTTTTAGTTTTCTTGTGATTCGAAATAAAAAACCTCTCTTTTTAGGAAGAGAGGTTTTATTTTTATTTTTAATTCAATTGATTAAAAAAATAATTATTTTAACGTTTTTGCGAAGTGTTATTATGAGATAAATTAATTCGAGGAATAGGCGATTGATTTCTCATTTGCTCTAAAATTTGATTTATATGTTCTTGATTTTGATTTATCATAATTTGTTTATTTCTTAAAAGATTTATTTGTTCTTCTGAAGCGTAAAGTGGTGTATTGTTAATTATTTCTATCATTTCTTGCATTAATAATGAATAATTTTGCTCTAATATTTTTATTTGATTTAAAAAAATTAATTTGGTAGTTATTTGTTGTTGAATATTTAAGTGTTTTTGTTGAGTTAAAATAATTTGTTTATGTATCGTTTCAAGCTGTTCAAATAAAAGTTTTTTGTCATTTTCTGAAACTTGATGTTCCAAAGCATTAATAACTTCTTGCGCTTTGATTCGTTGTTCTAATAATAAATTTTGATATTTACTATATTCTCCTAAAGAATTATAAATATTGTTACTTGTTCCAGGATCATTATTATTCATCGCTTTAATTTGATTATTATTAATTAAAAATAATTCCATTAAACTCAATAAACAAATACTTATTATTTTAAATTGATTTGATAATTTTAACATTAATTAAATCTCCTATAATAATATACTTTGGAACTTCGGTTTATCAGAGGTACACTTTTCTTAAGTTCATAGCATAATACATTCGATTATTTCATTATTTTCATTATTGAAATGATATTTCATTGATCACGATTTAGTAAAGATTACGATTATTTTTTTCTTTATTGTTGTTTGCGCCGCGGCAATGCGTCTTTCATTTCAAGTCGTTTTTTTAGTCACATCAATTTAAATGTGTTATCTGTTTTTTGTTACTTATAAATTCCGCTTCGTAATGCCGGGCATCTGCATCATTGGAAATTTCACACACACATATTTATTACCCATAGCATTTCCCTACAATATAAAAAAATAAATAATATTCCTGTAAAGATTAGCAACAACAATAATTGCTCCTTAAAGTGATTGCACGTAAACATTTATTAAATCTCCTTACTTTTTAAATTTTACTGTTGATAATTAAAATCTTATGTTTTTTTAAGAAGATAACGCTGAATCCTTGATTTTGCAAATATTTTATCATTCGAAGTTGATCTATTTCTTTTATTTATTGTATCACACATCGGAAATTTTCAATTTTCGTATTCACACTTTGTTAGATCGTATATTAAATTATTGTTATCATACCATAAAAAGTAATTTTATCTTCTATATTCAATATTCAATTATATTACCTAAGTTTACCATTAACATAATATAAAAAAATTGAATAATATATTTATTAAATTTTTACAATTATATATTTATAATTAAAATTTAGATCATTACATTTTTTAAAATATTAAAAGTAATTTTTTTATCTTTTTCAAAATAATTTTTAAAAATAATAAATATATAATTATTGACTTTATATTAATTTTTAACTTATTTAAATAGATATTTTGCAATATAATTAACTTATTGATTTAAAATTTTATTTTTTAAAAATAATATAGGATATTTAATAAACAAAGAAATAATTATTATATATACTGTATTTTATTATATATTGATAATATATAATTATTATTATTGATATTAAAATTGTAAATAATGTGTAATAAATTAAATTTTAAAATTTAAAATATTTTCATTTTACACAATATTTTTAATTTGCTTATAGAAAATTAATAATTCTAATGAATATAGAATTCTTTTTATTTTAAATTAATTTAAAATAAATAATATTTTAATCAAATAATATAAATATATTTTGTAAATAATTCTTATTAAGGAGTTTTATGTTATTATTTTAATAATTACTAAAATATGGATATATTCTACATTATTAGTGATTATGGTGATTATAGTTATTATAAATTTTTCAGAAAGAGAAAATTTTTAATAAATGTTTACCAAAGAAATTTAATAAAACTAATGAATGACACAAGAACAAAAACAATACTTAAATGGATTAATTATAAATGATAAGTATTTCGAAATACAAAATATTTATTTTTGTGTCATGTGTCAATCCATTAGATAAGAAGTACAATATTTATGGTGTCACCTATTTCAGATAGCTGATCATTATGGTTGAATCTTTGCCTTTTAATATTTTATGTATTTTTGAAATGTTAATCATTTGTAATTACAATCAAAAATTTCAATCATATCAGTAATAAAATAGTTAGAAGATATTAATCATAAATAATAAAATATTATAAAATACTAATTTTTAAGAAATTAAAAATTTAGCTTTAGTAAAATTTACTAAAAACATCTTTTGCCAATAATATTTTATTTTTGTGCAATATAAGATTCAATGAGTCTTTTAATTTTAGAATAGATTTATTTTAAAATTAAAAATTCATATTTAATATTATATCTTGATCATTTTTCACAATTATTATTGTTATGATAAACAAGAAGTAATATTTATTGGTTTTATCTATAAACTAAAAAATCATTTAATAAAGCAAATATTTACAATATTAGTTAAAGATTTGCTCGTGCTATTTGTTCATTGGCCGATAAACCCTGAGATAAATGGGAAATGGGCAGACTATCGCATCAGGAGCAGATCATAAAGGGGTTGCGACGAAAGCAATATCAAGAAGACATCAATGAATGATGGAGAAGCCCGGAGATGGCCTGAAGGAAATGGATGTATTAATGACCCCATTTCACCAGATAAATAGATCACATTGCAATGGCGTATTGACAGTTTACAATAGAAATCTGAATCAGCTCAACGACACTCTCCCTGTGATTCGCTGCCCAGGTCTGGAGAATCCTAAACCAGGTAATTAATTAACCGGTAATAAGTGTTGATTTGTCAGGATACATCTTTTAGTAGTCATAAGGGTAAACCTAAATTGAATACCAGTCGATTTGAGTCAAGAAGAGAGTTACGCTTTCATAGGGCGAAAGAAGAAAAGTACTTGATTATTTATTACCGGTGAGAGAAAGGAGCGATATACTCACCAGAAACTGAACACGGAATGCGCCAATACAGCCTCATCAACAGTTACTCTATGAATCCATGAATGAATAATTTAACACGTTAACAGCGTTTAATAAAACGTGCGGTTATCAGGGGTGTTATATTATTCTGAATCGACAAAACCATCATGTACCTTTTAATCTTTCCAGATTGATTCCATCGATGGTTTTATTGTCGATTCCGGGTGTACCAGCGCCCCTGTTAGCCGCGATTTTATTAAACGCTGTTAACGTGTTGTAAAAGTTATTCATTCCCTGCTGGAGTTCTCTTTTTAAAGAGTAGCTGTTTGATGAACAATATTGAATTTTATTCAATGTTCGCGAAAGTTTAGTTTCTGGTGAAACCGTTGTTGACATAATATATCAACTCCTTTCTCTCGATACCATTGAATAAATAGTAAATTACTTTCTTCTTTCGCCCTATGAGAGCTATTAACTCTCTTCTTGATAAGTCGATTAACTAAATTATTCCAAATTTAGGTTTACCCTTATGACTACTAAAAAGATGCTTTATCCTTGACCATCCAGACTTTTATTACCGGATTGGTAAATTTAATTACCTAGTTTTAGGATTCTCCAAGTTACGCTAAATTTCGACCTTAATTCTTTAGGGGAAGTATCCTCGTTAAGAGGCTGATTCCAGGTTTCTTTATTTGATAAACTATCCAATACACCATTATAATATTGATAGACTCTGGACTATCTGGGTAAAGCAACTTACAGATAGGTTCATTAATTACATCCATTTTCCTTCTTAGGCCATCTCAGGCTTCTCCATCGAATTATTCGGTGGCAGTGTCTTCTTGACTAATTTGCTTTCGTCGCAACCCGCTTTTATGGTCTGCTCTAATCTGACATTCTTTCGTCTGCCCGACCGACCATATCCTTTCAGGGTTTATCAGCCCTGGCTATTGGTTAGATAGCACGAAATTTAGGCATCTTTGACGCCCAATGGTATAATGTAAATATTTTATTTTTGTTAAATAATTTTTTAGTTTATAGATAAAAATAATAAATATTACTTCTTATTTATCATAACAATAATAATTGAAAAATGATCATTTTTAAAAAAGATTATAATATTAAATATAATTTTTAATTTTAAAAATAAAATCTGTTCTAAAAATTAAAAAAAGACTAAATTTCTGGTTAGTCTTAAAAAATATTGCACAAAAATAAAAAAATATTATTAATAAAAAAGATGTTTTTAATTAAATTTTACTAAAATATTTAAATTTTTTTAATTTCTTAAAAATTAGTATTTTACTTAATATTTTGTGAATTTTGTTGATTTTTAATATCTTCATTAACTTGTTTTATTACTGAATATGATTCTTGAAATTTTTGATTATACTTAGTAATTACAAAATGATTAATAATTTCAAAAATAAAAGGAACTATAAAAAATATTAAAAAACCAAAAATTTTCAATATTATGTGATCGAAAACATTACAAAGAATAGGTGACTCGCTTAAAATTATTATTTTCGCTAATATCTCTAATGGATTATTTACATGACTAAGTAAATATTTTTGTATTTCGGAATACTTATCATTTATAATTGAAATCCATTTAGAATATTGTTTTTTTTGTTCTTGTGTCATTTGATATAAAAATTCATTAGTTTTATTAATTTCTTTTATTATAAGAAAACATTTATTAAAAATTTTTCTCTTTCTGAAAAAATTTATAATAACAATTATAATCACCATAATCACTAATAATAAATGTAGAATATATCCATATTTTATTGAATTATTAAAAAATAATAACATAAAAAAACTCCTTAATAAAAAAATTATTTACAAAAAAATATATTATATTATTTGATTAAAATGTTATTTATTTTAAAATTAATTTTTAAAATAAAAATTTATATATTCATTTTAAATTTATTAATTTTTCTATAAATAATAAATTAAAAAATATTGTTGTGTAAAAAATGAAAATATTTTTTTAAATTTTAAAAAATTTAATTTATTATACACATTATTTTTTTAATTTTAATATCAATAATAGTAAATTATATATTATCAATATATAATAAAATGCAATTATAATATAATAATTGTTTCTTTGTTTATTTAAATATTATATATTATTTTTTAAAAAATAAATTTTTTTAAATCAATAAGTTAATTATAATTTGCAAAATATATTTAAATAAGTTAAAAAGAATTAATATAAAAAAATCAATAATTATATATTTATTATTTTTTTTAAAAATTATTTTTATTTAAAAAAAGATAAAAATAATTACTTTTTTAATATTTTAAAAAAATGTAGTAATTACAAATTTTTAATTATTTATAAATATATAATTGTAAAAATTTAATAAATATATTTATTCAATTTTTTTATATTATGTTAATAATTAAACTTAAATTAATATAATTAATTATTGAATATAGAAAAGATAAATTACTTTTTATAGTTATATGATAACAATTTCTTATAATTATACGATCTAATATATAAAAATTAATGAATATTTTTGAAAATTGAAGATTTCCGATAATGGTATTACAATAAATAAAAATAAATCAAAAGAAAACGAGATGATATAAAAATATTTACAAAATCAAAGTTCAGCGTTATCTTCTTAAAAAAAACATAAAATTTTAATTATAATATAATTAAAATTTAAAAAAGTAAAAGGAGATTTAATAAATGTTTACATTACGAAATCACTTTAAAATAATTATTATTTATTTACTAATCTTTTTAGGAATATTATTTATTTTTTATAATAATAAAGTAATAGCTATGGGTAACAAATATAGTAATAATAATGAAATTTCCAATGATGCAGAATATGCTTGGCATTTACAAGCGGAATTCGTAATACAAAACGAATTAACACATTTTAAATTTGATAGCGACAAAAAAACAGAACTTTTAAATGAAAAAAATGCTATTACCGCGAAAATCAATAAATATAATAAAAGAAAAAAAAATAATCAATTATTAACTACTCGTCATGATCAACCTCAAAGTTCTCAACAAAATATCATTTCAACAATAGAAAATAATGAAAATAATTCATCAGATGATAATATTCAATATATGAACTTAAGAAAAAATTATTCTCATACACCTTCCATTGATAAACCAGAAAGTTCCAAAAAAAATAATTATAAATAATTATAGGAGATTTAATTAATGTTAAAATTATCAAATCAATTTAAAATAATAAGTATTTGTTTATTGAGTTTAATGGAATTATTTTTAATTAATAATAATCAAATTAAAGCGATGAATAATAATGATCCTGGAACAAGTAACAATATTTATAATTCTTTAGGAGAATATAGTAAATATCAAAATTTATTATTAGAACAACGAATCAAAGCGCAAGAAGTTATTAATGCTTTGAAACATCAAGTTTCAGAAAATGACAAAACTTTATTTGAATGGCTTGAAATGATATATAAACAAATTGGTTTAACTCAACAAAAACACTTAAATATTCAACAACAAATAACCACAAATTACCTTTAAATCAAATAAAATATTAGAGCAAATTATCTATTATTAATGCAAGAAATGATAGAAATAATTAATAATAGTTACCAGAAGAACACTATGATAAATCAAAATCAAGAATAAATCTAATGCCAAATGAATCAATCGCCTATTCTCGACAATTTATTCATAATAACACTCGCAAAACGTTAAAATACTCATTTTTTTAATCAATTGAATTAAACAAAATAAACCTTCTCTCTAAAAAGAGAGGTTCTTTGCTTTCGAATACAAGAAAACCAAAATTTATTAATAAAAAATCCTAATTTTTTAAAAATCTAAAGCAGTCTAATTTATAAATTCTATTAAATAAAACAATTAATTATTAATTAAAATTGAATTGATTTTATTATTGTATATTGCTTATTTTAAAATTTTAATATTGTTTTGTTTAAGAAAAATAAGTCTTTTGTAGTGTTGTGTGCTTAATAACATTGGTTTATTATCAATAAAATATTTGTTTTTTGGTCAATTATAAAAATTGAAATTATAAAATTAGCAATTTATATATGGCTAAGGTTATTTCTTTATTATGTATAGTATATTTAAAATAAGCATTAGATAGAAAATATAAATTAAAGATAAAGTATTATTATAGCTTTAATAACTATATAATATGATCATAATTTTATTATTAAATTGTATTTATGTTTTATAAAATTTTTATTATATAGTATATTTAAAATGAAAGAGGGCGTAAAGAGGCCATAAATTCAATAGATTAACGTGTCATCTTGGTTCGGCATTAAGGCGAAAAGATGCGCATAATTCCGTTATCAGTTTGGAGATATTCTGATTACAGAAGACAGGGCATTGTCTTGAAGAGGATGACACATAAAGATGCAAAGGTGATGAGATATCTAGTCACAAGTCAGCGCCAGACCAGAAGTTAAGGAGAAGGTGAAAATCCCTAAGCAGTTAAAGATTAAAGGCATTCATGAAATCTATTTTTCATTATAAATATATAGAGAAAAAGGAATTAAATAATTTAATCTTACAGATAATTTTAATGAAACGAATAATATTTTCATTAATCTTTTTTTCATCACAGTGTCAATATCTTTCTGCGGATTTGTATTAATCACTATATGCCTTTTTAACTGCTTAGGGATTTTCACCTTCTCCTTCACTTCTGGTCTGGCGCTGACTTATTGACTAGATATTTCGTCTCATCGCGCTTGCGTGCTTTTGCTGTTATTAATTACTCTTTCAAGACAATTAATCAAGCCACCTGCTATGCGTTTACGTGACCTCTGGAGATTATCACTCCAGGCTAT
>NZ_JAHBAJ020000019.1:0-8122 GCF_018390775.2 Sesame phyllody phytoplasma
TATTAATTACTCTTTCGAGACAATTAATCAAGCCCACCTTACAGTGTTTACGTGACCTCTGGATATTATCACTCCAGGCTATGCGTTAAATAGCGGAATTATGCGCATCTTTTGCGCCCTAAATCCATAATAGCTTCTGCTTGTAATAAATCGATTTTCTTATTTAAAAAAGCTCTTTTACTAAATTCACCTGGTTCCGCTAATCTAAAAAATGGTAAAGACAAAACTCTTTCTAACAGAAGTTTAGTAATTAAAGTTCCTCCGTGAGCCTGAATTTCAATAATATCTTCACCTGTAAACGATTGAGGAGCTCGAAAAATAGAAATTAACACTTCATCTAAAACTTCGCCTAAATGATTTAAAATAAAACCATGATGAATGGTATGAGTGGATACCTCCAATAAATTAGTTTTTTTAATACCTTTAAAAATACTATTAATACCCTCAATAGCTTTATTTCCGCTTACACGAATTACACTAATACTACCTATACCTAAAGGTGTGGCAATAGCTGCAATAGTTTCTTCTTTTAACATTATTTACTCGCTTTAATTTATTTTTTTATTTTGTTTATTGTAATATTTAAACCAAATGGTCAATTATTTTTTATAATATGGAATTATTGGTTAATTTAATAACTAACCTTTAAGAATATCGACATTAATTCTTTAGAGGGGAGATAATTTTTATTTTAACAATAAGTTTTCATATTTCATTCGTTAATAAACTATCCGATAAGGCTTATTGTATATCAATATCAATAGCTTCTAGATTGTTCGGTTTCAGTAGTCTAAAAGATAGACGTTTATCAAATTAAATTTTCTTAGCTCCTTAGGACCTTTCAAGTTAATCCTTAGATTCTTTAGGTGATATCATTTTGACTAACTGCTTCATCACAATCCGCTTTTAAACGCTATTTTAATTTCCTTATTCTTTACTTTAAGGAACTGTTATTATCTTTTTAGTTTATTATCATACTAGTTATTGATTAGATAATTTGATATTTAGGTCCCTTTGATGTTCGTAATCTTTAATAGAATTTTTAGCTAATTGAATTACTTGATCAATCTCTTGTTGATTATACACATTCATACCGCAAGCACGGAAATGACCGCCACCATTGAATTTATTAGCAATATGATTTATTTTAGGACCTATCGAACGTATACTTATTTTCCAATAATTATTCACCTTATTTTCTATTATAAATAACCACACAGGATGATCTTGAATATTGTGAAAAATATTAACTACACTATTTATATCTTCAAATCTTAACTTAAATTTTTCAATAATTTCATTAGTAATTTTGACATAAATTAAACCATCCTCAGCAACAAAATTACTACACACATAACCTTTAAATCTTAATATATTTATGGGTTGAACAGTAATTTTGGTATCAATTTGAAAAGCATCAAAACCATAACTTAACAAATCAGATACTATCTTTAAAGTTTTATGATTAACTCTATCAAAACGAAAATGACCCGTATCTGTGACCATACCAATATAAATAGGTAAAGCTCCTTTTATACTCAATTTCAAATTATTAATTTCTTTAAAAGTATAAATCATTTCTGAACAAGAAGAAAAATTAGGTTCAATCCAAGAATTTTTTTCGTCTCCATAAACATCTCCTATCAAATGATGATCAATACGTATAATTTTTTTAGCTATTTTATATCTAAAATCACTAATTACATTAGTATTTCCGCAATCCACTACAATAGCTAAAGATTTAGCTATGATATCATCATTAATTTCATCCATTATACCTAAAAAAGAAAAAATAGGATTATTTTCGCCTAAAGCATAAACTTGTTTATTAGGAAAACTTTGTTGAATAATATCTTTCAATCCTAATTGAGAACCATAACAATCTCCATCTGGATTTTTATGCCCAAATATAGTAATGATATCAAATTCATTTATATTATGAAGAATTAAATGATTAATAGATATCATATTGGTATTCATTTCTACTACCTTTTGATTCATTTTTTATATTCTCCTAAATTATTTAATAAAACCTTTTTATATTAATCATGGACAATCCTTTTATAAGCTTCCATAAATAAAAAATTTATTTTTTCCTTTAAATTGATAGTTCGATTATCAAGGGCTAAAATTTCTGTAAATAAATCATTTAATATCGAACGAAAAAATACCACATTAGAAAAAATAGGTGTAGTAAAATAAGTATTTTTTTTATTATTATCATAAGTATGCTCTTGAGCAAATTTAACAGATTTATATTTATACAAATCACGTCTTCCATTTTTTTTATCTTGAATCATTTTTGCATTTAATTCATTATTAAGATCACTATGCGAAGGTATACTTAGTAATATCTTTTCTAATTTTTGGATTTGGTCATCAACAAAATTCTTTGAAGGATCAGAATCTAGTTTTAATGCGTTTAAGGTGTTCAAAACATCTTCTCGAGTAATAATAAAACCTCCTTTGCCTAATAACATATCCACATAAACATCCTTAGACATTAAATATTTTAAAAATAACCAAGAAGCTAACATTTTATCATTATCTTCTGAATAAAATAAATTAACATTAGGACCTTGAATAATATTTTTATAATCATCCGTATAGCTCATACAAGGAAAAGGAGTCATCTCTATATTAAAATCTGACATTTGATTATGTAATAAATCAGAACGTCTAGTAGAAGTAATAAACATACCAGTTTTACGTTGCATAAACATTTCTTTATTACTAATACCAATTAATTTGGAACTAGTTAAAAAACCTTTATTATAAAAATTTTCCTTAAAATATTGCATATTTTTTTTTACATTTTCATCTAACAAAAAACTCTTAATTGAATGTTCATCCTTAGGATAAGATATGCCTTTTTGTTCATTACTAATAATAATTAAATTAGCTAAACTTTCGGATGTAATAGGAATAAAAGTAGGATCTTGTTTAAGCGATACAATTTTAGCACACAAAGTTTCTAAATAAGGCCAAATTAAATAATCTTTATTATTAATTAAAGCTTTAAAATCGAATCTACCATTAGAATCAATAATTTCTTGACAAGAATCTTTAAAATCGGATTTATGTTTTTCATAAAAAACTTTATTTAAATCATCACGATATTGTTTAAACAAATCGCTATCATAAAACATAACTTCTGTCGATTTAACAAATGGTAAACTATAATGATGATCTTGTCCATCATATACGTTAGGTAATTTTAATTTTTTAGCATAACCTGGAAAAAAATTATATTTATTATTAGATTCTGAGGTTTTACCAAAATCCTCATCATAATCCATGAAAATATCTAACGGTACCACTTTAAATGATTTAGAATAAAATTCAATATGATCATCATAAGAAAATGCAATATTAGGTTGTTTGTTAACAGGTAAAGAATTAGCCACACTTTTACAAATTTGTTCCCAATTAACCTTATTAACATCTTTAATCTTAATATTAGGATTATGTTGTTCAAATTCTCGAATAGTCTCTTTAACAATTTCTAATTCTCTAGGATATAAAGTATGCCAAAAAATAATTTCTACAGGTTTTTTAAGATGTTTAAAATAATTAATTTGAGAATTATGATTTTGAAATTTTTTACTAACCAAATTCCTTAAATTATCATATTTTTTAATAAAAAATTCGTTATCTTGAGAAGTTCTTAAGGAATTAGAAATTATAATGAAAACAATAATAGTGCCAAAATAAATAAATATTTTGCTCACATTACCGATATTTAAAATTTTCGATTTCAAATTAACCTTTAATACCACGTCGACTATCTCCAGATATAATATATTTTTTAAATACAATAAATAAAAATAATAAAGGTAAATTAATCAAAACAAAAATTGCCATTTGAAGATTAAGAGTATCCATAAAAGCTTCTGAATCGAAAATTTTTCTTATCATATTCGTTAATAATTTAGCACCGACCAATTCTGGCCAAGCATAAGCATTCCAAGCAGCTATAGTCCTGAAAACAGAAATTACAATAACAGTAGGTTTCGTAATAGGTAATAAAATTTTACATAAATATTGAAAATTCGTAATACCATCAACTTTAGATGTATAATAAAGTTCTTTAGGTACGCGTTTAAAAGTTTGAATTAACAAAAATAAATGCACTACATTGATTAAATAAGGAAAAGTCATTGCTAAATAAACACCACCAGGAACAATAGAACCATTACCATTATCCACTAAACCCCAATTAGAAACAGTACGAAAATTTGTCAAAACTAAAGTTTCGCTAGTAATGGACATAGCTAAAAATAATAACATTAAAATAATTCTCTTCAAAGGAAAAACAAAAAAACTTAAAGCAAAAGCTGCTAAAACACAACAAATAGTACCTGCCAAAGTCGATAAAGATACCATAATGCAAGTATTAACAAAATATTTCAAAAATTTAAAATCTTTAATAGCGAAAACATTTTTATAATTAATAAATTGTAAACCTTGTTTAGGCCAACTCAATAAATTATTTTGTATAATATCTTCATTACTTTTCAAAGAAGTGATAACCATAACATAAAAAGGAAATGTTAAAAATAACAAAATAAATATCAAAAATAAATACTTAATAATAATAAAGTAACTAATTTTACTTAACTTATGTTTAATATTACAAACATTTATACTTATATAACGATAAATCTTACTAATATCCATACAATAATTATTACAAATCCACTTTCATCAATTTATTTTCTTTTTTAGAAATGTAAAAACTCATAGTAGTAAAAACAACAGAAATTAATAATAATATCGTAGCAGCTGCTGCTCCTTTAGAATAAGAATTATAATGAGAACTAGATAATTGATTATAAATATAACCTACCAAAGTTTGTACTCGATAATTAGCGTTTCGCCCGAAAACACCTATAACAGATTCATACTCTTTGATAACCATTAAAGTTTCAATGATTAATTGATAAAAAATAATCGGAGCAAGTAATGGTAAAACTATTTTAGTTAAAATGCGAAATTTAGAAGCTCCATCGATTTTGGCAGCATCATAATAAGATTTATCAATATCCTGCAAAGATAAAATAAAAACAAATATTTTAAAAGGTAATCGAGCCCATATATTATAAAAAACTAAAACAAAAATTTTATGCGAATAAGGAGCAGCGATGTTAATCCAAGGTTGCGGACGAATACCAAAAAAACCTAAAAAAGAATTAAATAATCCTTCTGGTCTATAAGAAATCAAATTAGTAGTATTATAATAAAAAAAAGAACCAAAAATCATACTCATAATAATGGTATTAGATAATAATGGTAATAAAAAAAATGTTTTAAAAAAATGTTGAACTACATAATTACGAACACTATTTAAAGCTAAAGCAATAATTAAAGATAAAAAAATAGATATCGGAACACAAATAATAACCAAAATCAAAGTATTTCGTAATGCAAAAATAAAATCTATATCTTTAAAAATGGCAATATAATTACTAAAACTAAAAAAATCAGAAATTTTCATACTAAAAGAATCATTAAATTTATCATATTTAGCATTAAAAGAAATAATAATATTTTTAACCAAAGGATAAAAGGTAAAAACAGTTAAAAAAATCAACATAGGAGCTAAATAATACCAATGTCTACGATTTTTATATCCCATAATCTCTAACATTTAAAAAATCCTATTTTCATTAATTTTATCAAAAACAAATAATTTATTTTTTTTAATATCAAAACGAATTTTTTGTTTATTAATTTGATCAGCTTTTAATTGTGTTTGTTGATAAGTAGGTATAATAATTTGAAATGTTTTATGAATGGATTCATTTTTTTTAGCCAATAAAACTAATTCACGACCTAAATTTTCCAAAGCTATACCTTCGATTTCAAAAATTCCATCTTTTTTTAATTCATAACCCTCAGGCCTAATAGCCACATAAACTTCTTTATTATCAAATGATTGAAAACGTTGATCTTGTAAGATCACATTTTCACCTATTTTTAAATTACCACGATTCAATATGCCATGAAAAACAGAAATAAGAGGAACACCTAAAAAAGAAGCTACAAACAAATTAACAGGATTATTATAAATTTCATACGGGGTACCTACTTGTTGAATAGTACCTTTATTCATAACATAAATTTTATCACTCATATACATGGCCTCTTCTTGATCATGAGTTACTAAAACAGCTGTTACATTAGTTTTAATCTGTATTTTTCGTATTTCATCTCTCATTCTAATACGCAAATGAGTATCTAAATTAGATAAAGCTTCGTCTAACAATAAAATACCAGAATACTTAATTAAAGCCCTAGCTATAGCTACACGTTGTTGTTGACCACCGGATAATTCAAAAGGCATTTTATCTAAATAGTCACTAGTAGATGTTAAAGCAGAAATTTTATCTAATTCTTCTTGAATTTTCTCAGAAGATACTTTTAAGTTTTGTAAAGGGAATGTAATATTTTGACGTGCAGTCATATGAGGATACAAAGAATAATTTTGGAATACCAAACCGACACCTCTTTTTTCTGGAGGAACTTTTGTAACATCAATATTATCAAAAAAAATATTACCTTCAGTAACTGAAATTAAACCTGCTATGATATAAAGAATAGTCGATTTACCACAACCTGAAGGTCCTAAAATACTTACTAATTCTCCTTTTTTTATTTCTAAATTAATATTTTTAACTGCGAAAGTTTTTTTACGATTATGTTTATTAACAAAAACTTTAGAAACATTTGACATTTTAATAAACATATTTTTTATATAACCTCTTTTATTTTGTTTTTTTAGACTTTTTTGTAAAAAAGAAATATTAAGAAATATTATAATAACTTCTAGGAAATGCAATAACATCCCTTATATTATCTAAACCCGTTAAATAAAGTAGCATTCGTTCAAACCCTAAACCAAATCCAGAATGAATACAACTACCAAAACGACGCAAATCTAAATACCAGTCTAAATCTATTTTATTTATTTGCATTTCTTTCATTTTATCTTGTAAAACTTCAAATCTTTCCTCTCTTTGAGAACCGCCTACTAATTCTCCTACTTTCGGAACTAATAAATCCATAGCCGCAACCGTTTCATTATCAGAATTATTACGCATATAAAAAGCTTTAATATTTTTAGGCCAGTTAGTTACAAAAATAGGTTTTTTAAAAATAACTTCTGTCAAATATTTTTCATGTTCTGTAGATAAATCTTCACCATAAATAGGTTTTTGTTCAAAATCATATGAACTTTTATTAAGGATATTCATAGCTTCTTTATAAGTAATTTGAGGGAACTCTTTAAGATTAACAACATAATTCAATCGACTAATTAAACCGGGTTCAATATTTTTTTCAAAAAAATCTAAATCAAATTTATTTTTTTGTAAACAAAATTTAATAACATATTGCAACATTTGTTGAACTAAAACAATATTATATGATAAATCACAAAATGCCATTTCTGCTTCAATCATCCAAAATTCGGAAATATGACGAGAAGTATTAGATTTTTCTGCTCTAAAAGTAGGAGAAAAAGTATAAACTTTATTTAAAGCTGTTGCAAAGGCTTCAGCTTCTAATTGTCCCGTTACAGCTAAAAAAACAGGTTTTCCAAAAAAATCTTTTTTAAAATCAAGATTTTTTTGATTTGATAAATCTTGAAGATTAAAACTCGTTACTTGAAACAAAGAACCAGCTCCTTCGCCATCATTAGTAGTAATGATAGGGGTATGTATATTAATAAAACCTTTGTGTTGAAAAAAATTATGTATAGCACAGGTTAAAGTATTTCGTAATCTAAAAACGGCTCCGAAAAGTTTTGTTCTCAATCGCAAATGAGGCAATTGTCTTAAAAAAGCTTTAGAATGTGGTTTTGGTTGAATAGGATATTTTATAGAACTAGAACCTAAAACAACAATACAAGAAGCAACTAATTCAAAATATTTAGAAGAAACATCTTCTAAAGGCATTAAAAATCCTTCTACATAAACAGAAGCTCCAATATTAAGTTCATGTTTAATTTTTTTCAAACAAATAAAATCATTATCTTTGCAAATAATCTGCAAATCTTCAATAAAAGTACCATCATTAATATCAATGAAAAAAATTTTTTTTTGAAAACGGCAATTTTTTA
>NZ_JAHBAJ020000001.1:0-76146 GCF_018390775.2 Sesame phyllody phytoplasma
CCTGTTGCATTAGAATCAGAACAAAAACAATTATTAAAAGAATTAGGTTATTTAAAATCTCAAATTATTGCTACTTCTGATATGTCTGAAACACAAATTACAAATGATATTACTGAATTAAAACAAAAAATAGATAAATTAAATCATAAATATGGCGAGATTATTATGAATAAATTGATAAATTCTAATAATTTTAAACAAAATTTACCGAATGTTTGGGTTGTTCCTGTGCCTGTTTTAACTGTAAATTAATTATCAACAACCAAAAATTATTTTAAAAAATATAGGAGTAAAATTTATTTTTACTCCTATTTTTTTATTTTATTTTTTTGGGATGATTATATTAATACGGTTTTCAATTGTTTTATTACTGAGTTACATCGATTACATAATTCGTTAGAATTATTATAATTTGTTACATTCCAGCAACGAGGGCAAGTTTTTCCTGTAGCTTTAATAATTTTAATTTCAAGTTTAGATGATTTTATAATATTAATTTCTGAAACAATTAATAATTGATGTAAACAATCTTGGATTTTTAATGTTTCTATTATATTTAAATATTCTGTGGTCAATTCTAAAATTATTTTAGCTTCTAGAGATTTATTAATAATTTGTTTTTGTCTAGCATTTTCTAATTTTTTTAATATTATATCTCTTAATTCTAAAAATTTTTGATAAGCTTTTTGTTCTTCTAAATTAACATCTTTTGGCGTAAATTTATTTATAAAATCATCTATTTGTTGTATGGTAGGCATATTTTCTAAGTAAATATCTTCTTGTTTAGAACTTTTAACATTTAAATGATTATAGGCTTCTGATGTTGTGTGAGGTAAAATAGGAGTTAAAATAATTAGTAAATCTAAAAGTAAATCGTATATATTAGATTGAATAGTTCTTCTTTCTTTACAATTCGGCATTTCGATATATAAAATATCTTTAGTAAAATCTAAATAAAAAGCACTTATTCTAATAGTTATAAAAGGATATAATAAGCTTATAATTTTTTCAAAATTATAACTTTCGTATGATTCTATAATTTGTTTAATTATTTGTTTAAATTCTAAAATTATTAATTTATGCAAAGAAGTTCTATTTTGTAAAATAATATAATCTGTTTTTATATTAAAATCATATAAATTGCCTAACATAAATCTTAAAGTATTACGTATTTTACGGTATTTTTCTTCTATTTGTTTTAAAATAGCACAATCTATTTTTACATCATTTTTATAATTAGTGCTAGCTACCCATAACCTTAATACATCAGCTCCGCTTTGTTTTATTATTTTTTGGGGTTCTATAATGTTGTTTTTGGATTTACTCATTTTTTGTCCTTTACCATCTAAAACAAATCCATGAGTAATAATTTGTCGATAAGCTGCTTTATTGAATGTAGCTACCGAAGTAATTAAAGATGAATTAAACCATCCTCTATACTGATCTGAACCTTCTAAGTATAAATCAGCTGGAAAAAAATTTGAAGAAATATTTTGCATTACATTATATGAGGTTCCAGAATCAAACCAAACATCTATAATATCTAGATCTTTAGTAAATAAATGATATTTTTTATTTTTTTGGAGATAATTTGTAGGTAATAATTCTGAAATTTCCCATTCATACCAAATATTTTTTCCATATTTTTCAAATAAATCTGCAAAATGATTTATCATATTGATATCAATAATGGGGTTTTGATTCTCATCATACAATATCGGAATAGGTACTCCCCATTTTCTTTGTCTACTGATATTCCAATCTTCACGATTTATTATCATATTTTGCATTTTGTGTTCTCCCCAATGAGGAAACCATTTAATATTTTCAATTTCTTTTAATAATTCTGGTTTTATACTTTGAATATCTATAAACCATTGCGATAAAGCCAAGAAAACAATGGGTTTATTAATACGATTATCATGCGGATATAAATGCTCTATTATTTCTGATTTAATTAAAATTCCTTGTTTTTGTAAATCTTCTATTATTAAATCATTAGCTTTTTGAAAAAAAATCCCTTGGTATTGAGGAGATAATTCAGTCATATTACCTTTTTTATCGATGCTAAAAGTTGTTTTCAAATTATATTTTTGACCTATTATAAAATCTTCTTGCCCGTGTCCTGGCGAGATACTAACTAAACCAGTACCTTCCTGATCAGAGACAAATTCGCCTAAAATGATTTGTTTAATTTTGTTAAATAAAATATTTTTGTATTGTAAATTTTCTAATTCTTTACCAGTGAATACTTTTATAATATCAATTTTATTCCAATTAAACTTAATTTGTAATTTTGTTAAAACCTGGGCTCCTATAATATATTTTTTATTTTGATTAACTTTAATTAAATAATATTTAGCTTTTGGGTTTACACAAACCGCTTCATTCGAAGATAAAGTCCAAGGGTTAGTAGTCCAAATTATTATTTGTACATTTTCCCAAAAATGCTCATGTTTATTATTTATTATTTGAAAGGTTGTAAAAATAGACCAAGTTTGGTGTTTATGATATTCTATTTCTGATTCAGCTAAAGATGAGTTTAAGTAAGTAGACCAATAAACAGGTTTTAATTTTTTAAAAATTAATTTTTTTTCTAACATTTTTGCGAAAATTCGAATTTGATTCGATATATATTTGTTATCGCAAGTTAAATAAGGATTATCCCAATTTCCTAAAATACCTAATCTTTTGAAATTTTCTTTTTGTTTTTGAACAAAATTCAAAGCAAATTTTTTACATTCTTCGTTAAAAATATTTTTAGGTAAATTTTTATTTTTAGAATTTTTTTTTAAAACTGCAATTTCTATTGGCAATCCATGTGTATCCCATCCAGGTATGTAAGGAGCATTATATCCTTGCATAGTTTTAAATCGTAATATAAAATCTTTTAAAATTTTATTTAAGGCGTGACCTATATGTATATCGCCATTAGCGTAAGGAGGGCCATCATGTAGAATAAATGTTGGATTTTGATTATTTTTTATTAAATTTTTTTGATATAAGTTAATTTTATTCCAAAATTGTTCTATTTCTATTTCTTTTTGAGGTAAATTGCCTCTCATTGGAAAATCAGTTTTGGGCATAGACAAGGTATTAGTATAATTTTTATCTTTTTGATTCATTTTTTATATTACATTTCCTTTTGTATTAATAACAATTAACAATCAATAAATACATCAATAATATATTTTATGGAGTTAGATGGATTTAGACACGAAATTTAAAATTTATAATATCACCATCTTGAACTATATAATTTTTACCTTCTGAACGTAATTTACCTTTTTCTTTTATTTGATTAATATTGCTATATTTTATAATTTCATTATAATTAACAACTTCTGCTCGGATAAAGCCTTTTTGAAAATCTGTATGTATTGATTTAGCGCATTGAGGAGCTGTAGAACCTTTAAGAAAAGACCAACTTCTTGTTTCTTTTGGACCTGCAGTAAAATATGTTTGCAAATTCAAAAGTTGATAACTGTTTTTGATTATTTGTTCTAAAGCATATTTAGATGAAAAAATTTTTTGCTCATTATTATCTTTATTTGTTATATTATTATCTAATTCAGAAGGAGAGTAATTTTTTTTAGCTTCGATAATACAAATAGGAATAAATTTTCTATTTGTTTGTAAACTATATTTATTCATTTGTTTAAAAAAAATATTTTCATCCCAACAATTATTTTTATTTTCTGGAAAATTACCTATATAAATCATAGGTTTAAGAGTTAATAAATTAAAATTTTTTATTATTTGAAATTCTTCTTCTGTTAAATTTAATTCATTAGCTGAAATATTTTTACTTAGATTTTGTTTAATTTTTTGCAAAATTTGTATTTCTAATTTTGCCTCTTGTTGTGTTTTTTTTTTGGAGTTATTTATTTTAGTTAAGCGTTGTTCTATTTGCTCTAGATCTGATAAAATTAATTCTGTTTCAACCATTTGGCTTTCTAAAACAGGATCAATTTTTTCGTGAATATGTATTATTTTGTTATCTTCGAAACATTTTACAACATGACAAAGAATATCAACATTACGAATATGATTAAGAAATTGATTTCCTAAACCTTCTCCTTTAGATGCTCCAGGAACTAAACCGGCAATGTCTACAAATTGTATTTGAGTTTTGATAATTTTTTGAGATTTAAAAAAATTAGCAATATATTCTAAACGTTCATCAGGAACTTCTATCATAGCTATATTAGGTTGTATAGTGGCAAAAGGATAATTAGCTTCTAAAATATTTAATCCAGTTAATGCATTAAACAAACTTGATTTACCTACATTGGGTAATCCTATAATTCCGACTTTCATATATGTTTTTCACCTTACTAAAAAATTTTTTTATTATAAAATAATTTTTAAATTTTATTATTTAATTATAACATTTTACTCGTTTAAATGATTATTTAAAAGCTATTGTTTTTATAGTTGATACCATTTGTAAAAAATATTATAATGTATGTTAGTTAGAGGAGATTGTCAATAAACTGTATTTTTATTAATTATCTAGATTTGAATTAAGAATTGTAATTCTAATTTTTATGTAAAATAAAAGTACTTTTTAATATAAACATTATTATTAAATCTTAAAATATATCAAAAATAATTTTAAAAAATAGAAGGAATTATAATTATGTCAAAAAAACAAATGATACCTGTAGGGGTTTCTGGTAGACATGCTCATTTGTCTTTAGAAGCTTTAGAGATTTTATTTGGTAAAAACTATAAACTAAATTGGTTTAAAGATTTAACTCAAAAAGGTCAATTTGCAGCTAAAGAAAAAATTGATGTCATTAGTTCTGATAATCAAATTCTTAAAAATGTTCGCATATTAGGGCCTTTAAGAAAATTTACACAAATTGAAATTAGTAATAGTGATAATATTAGAAATAAATTTGGCGCTCCCGTTAGGAGTTCAGGTGATATTCAAAATTCTGCTAGTGCTACTTTAATTGGTCCGTGTGGAAAATTATTTATTAAAGAAGGTGTTATTATTTCGGATAGACATATACATTTATCCGATGAAGAGGCTAAAAATTTATGTTTAGCTGATAAACAAGTAGTTAGTGTTCGAGTAGGCGGTATTAAAGCTGGTATTTTGCAAAATGTTTTGTGTCGTGTAAATAAAGATTTTAGTTTAGAATTACATATAGATACGGATGATGCCGCAGCATTCCATTTAAAAAATGGTGATTTAGTAGAATTAATTAAAACATAAATTTAAAAATGTATAATTGAAATTATTTAATTTTTCGATTATTTTAAAGATTTTAAAATATTTATCTGTGTAAATTTAATAAAAATTTAAATAATATTATTTTTTTGATATTGAAACAGTAATTTTAATTATGAATTTATTTTTAAAATTTAATCATAAATAAAATATAATTTGATATGATTGAATTTATAAATTGATATCAATAATAGATTTTATTTTGTAGTGTATATGATTTATTTTATTTAAATAAAATTCAAAAATTATTTACACAGAAGAAAGAGTTTATATCTGTGTTTTTAGAATCATTTTGGTCAGAAGAACCAAGAAAATTTACAAAGACTGAAGTTATTAAAGATCCTGTTTATGGATACATTTATTTAGAATATTTATTTTTGGAAGAGTTAATTAATACTCGTCTTTTTCAAAGATTAAGGCGTATTAAGCAATTAGGATGTGCTCATATGATTTTTCCTGGCGCTGAACATTCGCGTTTTACCCATAGTTTAGGTGTTTATGAATTATCTAGACGTTTTTTAGAATTTCATAAATTTCAATTAATAGAAAAAAAATTTTCTTTAAGGAATAAATTAATTTTATTGGTTGCATCTTTATTACATGATATTGGACATAGTTCTTATTCTCATATTTTTGAAAGAGTTTTTGATGTTAAACATGAAGATAAAACTATTCAAATGATTATTAATGATAAAGAAATTTTTTCTATATTAGATAGAATAGATGAAAATTTTAAATATGACGTCGCAAAAGTGATTAAAAATGATAAAAATAGTCAAAAATTTACTTTATTAAAACAACTTTTAACAAGTCAATTAGATTTTGATCGTTTAGATTATTTAAAAAGAGATTCTTTTTTTGCTGGCGTTAGCTATGGTTATATTGATTCTGATCGTTTAATTCGTATTATGGATATTACTAACGCTTATCAAGTTCCACAAACTTCGAATTTTCCTTCAGGTGAATTAGTAATTTTGTTCCGAAATAGCGGTCTTTCGAGCATTGAAAATTATTTAATGAGTCGTTATTATATGTATAGACAAGTATATTGTCATCCTAAAATTGTATTATTTGCTATTATTTTAGAACAAATTTTTGTCAGAATTAGATTTTTAATTACTAAAAAATATCAATTTGAATCTGACATTAGTTTATTAAAAAATTTTTTTTCTAATAAAGAATCATTAGAATTATATTCGAAAATTGATGATTTTTATATTAATAGTTTGATTATCTCTTTTCAAGATAGTAAAGATGTTATTTTATCTAATCTTTGTCAAGATTTTTTACATCGTCGTATTTGTTTTTGGAAATGTATTCCTAATATTTCTAAAAATTATGAATTTATTAAAGAAATAGAGTGTAAGTATAAAAATGATTCTGCTTATTATACTTACTATTATGATGATTATATTTTAAGAGATACTTATCGTGAGGAAGTTGATAATATTGGAGAACAAATTTTAATTGGCTTTAATCATAGTGCAAATAATATTGTAAAACCTTTAAGTATTGAATCTTTTATTATTAATAATATAATGTACCGAAATTCTTATAAAGAGATTCGTAATTTTTTTTATTATCGTGATTTTAAATGATTAAAAATGAAAAACATATTTTTAAAAAAAAATATGGTCAAAATTTTTTGAATAATTTTAATATTTTAAATTTAATTGTAGAATCTGCTAATATAGTCAATAAAAATGTAATAGAAATTGGACCTGGTCAAGGTGCTTTAACAAAATTATTAGTTTTAAAAGCAAAAAAGGTTTTAGCTTACGAAATTGATTACACTTTGAAAAAATTTTTATTATTCGCTGAACATAGTAATATTAATATTATTTATGATAATTTTTTAAAACGAGATATAGAAAAAGATTTTAAAAAATATTTTGATAGTGAACAAGAAGAAGTAGTTTTAGTAGGTAATCTACCTTATCATATTGTTTCTTCTGTTTTATTTAGAATTTTTGATATATCACGAATTAAAAGTTTTGTTATTATGTTACAAAAAGAATTAGCATGGAGGATATTATCCCATCCTTTTGTTAAAAATTACAATTCTTTAAGTGTTATATGTCAATCTTTGGCTTTTATTGAAGTGGTAAAGATAGTTAAAAAAACTAATTTTTATCCTCAACCAAAAGTAGATGGAATAGTTTTGAAATTTATTAAAAAAGAATTATCTGAAACAAAAAAAAATTTTTTATATGGTGATTTTATTAAATTTGTAAAAATTGCTTTTAAACAAAAACGAAAACAATTGATTAATAATTTTCAAGATTATTTAAATATATCTAAATCCGAAATTATTAGTTTTTTTATCAACAATCAAATATCTTTAAATATTAGAGCCGAAGAAATAAATGTTGAAGATTTGCAAAAAATAGCGAAATTATTTTGGAGTTATTTTAAGCGGTAATAATCAAGAATTTTATTATTACTAAATAGTGCATTAGTTGATTTAATGTAATATTGTGCATAAATTGTGATAAAATAATCCCATAAAAGATTGTGTAAATTAAAAAAAAGGTTTATAATTTTTTACAGTAATTAAGTTTATTAAAAAAGTTAATTTTTAAAAATTTTTAAAAAATAATAGGATGGTATGTAATGAAAATTACTGGTGTTAGAATAAAACTTAATGATAAAGAGCATCCAAGATTAAAAGCTGTTTCAAGTGTATTTATAGATGATTGTTTTGTAATTCATGGTGTTAGAATAATTCGCGGTAACAAAGGTTATTTTATTGCTATGCCTAGTTCCAGATTGAGTACAGGAACTTTCAAAGATATAGCTCATCCTACTAATACTCACACTAGAAATATGTTAAATGAAAGAGTTTTAGAAGAATTTTATGCAAAAACTTCTGCTAATAATGTTGATTTAACTGATTCGAATCAAGTTGAATCAAAATCAGAAGAAAATTCAAATGATCATGTAGAAAATAATCAAAATTATGATTCTAATAATGAAGAAAGTTATAATTGTGATTAATTTTCTTTCAAAAAAAACAAATTTATAAGATTTTTTGATTTTATAATTTAGATTTACATTTAAAAAATCTACTCTAAAATATTTATTTTAATTATTTTTTTGTTGCAAAAATTAGAAAAATATATAAATTAATTTTTAAGTTTATATATTTTTCTATCACATTTTATAGGGGTTAATGGTATATATTTTGAAAAAACATAATAATATTTATAACTCTAATGCAGATGCTAAAAAACATTTTGATTCGGGTTACAATAATAATTTTAAGCATTTTTTACTTTTTATTTGGGGCTTATTTTTGTATTTTTTCTGTTTTGTTCCTGTAGTAGTATTTAAATCTTTTAATTTGAATGATCATGAATCTTTATTATTTAAACAAGTAATTACTTTGTTAATTTTGGGTTGTACGGGTTATCATGTTATTATTGAAGGTTTATTAGATACTTATCGTATTACAAAGCAAAAACGTAAATTTACTCCAAATATACATATTTTAATGTTATTGGGCGCTTTAGGAGCTGTTTTTTTACATAATTTTAATGAAGCTATTTTATTAATTATTATTTTTGCAACTTCTAATTTTTTAGAAGAATATATAGAAACTAAAAGTCATAAAGAAATTCGAAACCTTTTAAAAATCGCCCCTACACAGGCACGTTTAAGAGATAGTGAAGGTAATTTTCAATTAATAGAAATAGAAAAATTAAATATCGGAGATGAAGTTATTGTTTTAAGTGGTGATCAAATTCCTTCTGATGGTATAGTAGTTTCAGGTAACTCTTGCGTTGATGAATCGAATATTACTGGAGAAAGTATACCTGTTGATAAAAAAAAAGGCGATAAGGTTTATGGAAGCAATATTAATCTTAATAATACTTTAGTTATTAGAATTACTGCTAATGCAGATCAGAATTTGTTTTCTAGAATTATTAAGTTATCTAATGAGTTAAAGAATAATGTTTCTAAAAAGGCGACTTTAATTAAACGTTTAGAACCAATTTATGTAAAATTTGTGTTGTTAATATCTTTTTTAATTTTATTATTTTTTCCTTTAATTAATATTATTAAAGGTTGGGAATATTATTCGTTTAATAAAATTTTTGAAAAAATTATAGTTTTTGTAACCGTCGCTTCCCCTTGTGCTTTGGTTGTGGCCGATATTCCAGCTACTTTATCTGCTGTTTCTTATTTAGCTAAACAAAGAATTTTATTAAAAAACGGAAATGCTTTAAGTTTTTTAGCTAATATTAAAGCTATTGTTTTTGATAAAACTGGAACTTTAACAATTGGTAAACCTATAGTGAAAGAATGTTTATTTGATAATTCTTTGAATGAAGATGAAAAAAATAAATTTTTATCTATTTTTTATTATATGGAACAGAAATCTAATCATCCTTTAGCTATATCTATTAAAAAATATTTAAAAGATTTTTTTGTTACTGGAGAAAATTTTAATAAGGATTATTCTGATATAGAGGTAAATAATTTGATTGGCATTGGCATTGAATCTTTTTATCAAGATAAACATTATAAAGTAGCTAAATATAGCGATTTAAAGAGTTGTTATGTGAATAATAAAATTTCTTCAGAATTGGAAACAAAAATACAATCATTTTTAGAAGACGGTTATACTGTGCTTTATTTTAGTTGTGATAATACTGTTGTAATGGTTATGGCGATTTTTGATGTTTTACGTCCAGAATGTTCTAATATAATAAATTATTTTCGAGATCTTAATATTAAAACAGTTGTTTTAACGGGTGATAATTATAAAACAGCTCAAAATGTAGCAAAATGTTTAAATCTGGATTATGTTTTTGCAGAATGTTTGCCAGAAGATAAATTAGCAAAAATTAAAGAGTTAAAAACAAGGTACACGGGTGTAGCTATGGTAGGGGATGGCGTTAATGATGCCCTTGCTTTGGCTAATGCTGATGTAGGAATTGCTTTGCAAGAAGGTGCAGATGCAATTGCAGATATTGCAGATGTCGTTTTAATGAAAAATAATTTAATTAAAATTATTCAGACTCATAAAGTAGCTGTTAGATTGAATAATATAGTTTGTCAAAATATGATTTTTGCGATTAGTGTTATTATTATTTTAACTATTAGCAATTTTTTTACTAGTTTGTTTTTACCATTTGCCGTTTTTTTGCATGAAATTAGCACTATTTTAGTTCTTTTAAATGGTTTGCGAATGTTAAAAAATGAAAATTTGCAATCAATTAAGTAATTATTTTTTGAAATTTTTTAGTTTTTTAATAATAAAATAACTATTATTATATAAAATTTAGTATATGAAAGAAGAAAAATATTGCATGTTAAATATCGAAGAAATTAAAAATATTTTTAATTTATCTTTAGGCGAAGGCATTGATTTTGTTGAATTCTTTTTTGAGGATACTTCTTCTGATTTGTGGAAAGTTATTGATCAAAATGTAGTGGGTTCGCGTGAACATCATATTTATGGTTTAGGTATTAGATTATTAAGCAATAATCAAGAAATTTATTTATATACTAATAAAATAATTTACCAACATATTATAGATTTAATTTTGCAATATAAACCTTTATTAAAAAATAAAAATAAAATTTTATCAAAAAATTTTGATTTTGAACAAAATATATCACAAAAACCTTTAGATGATATTACTTGGCAACAAAAAATTGAAAAGATGTTATATTGTTCTCGTGTAATTCGTCAAACAGATTCTCTTGTAATTAAAAGTTTAGTCAATTTAGAAAATAAATTTCAAAAAGTTTGGATAGTTAATAGTCGAGGTATTTCTCGTTATGATAATCGTTATTATGTTAATTTGAGTTTAACTTCTGTTGCACAAAACGAATCTAATATACAAGAGTTTAGTAGAAGTTTTGGTAAAGGATCTACTGGAGTTTTTTTAAATTCTTTAGATTTACAAGAAATATCTCAACAAGTAGCCAAACAATCTGTTGAAATGTTATCAGCACAATCAATTAAAGCTCAAACGATGACTGTTGTAATTAATAATGGTTCTGGTGGAGTTATTTTCCATGAAGCATGCGGGCATTCTTTAGAAGCAACATCAGTAGCTAGAGGATTATCGCCTTTTTGTGACAAAATGGGTCAAAAAATAGCTTCTCCTCTTGTTACTGCATTTGATAATGGTAATATATTTGAAGCTTGGGGAGCTACTAAAATTGATGATGAAGGCCATTTAACACAAACAAATCTTTTAATCAGTAATGGTATTTTGAAATCTTATTTAGTAGATATGCGCAATGGTTATAAATTAAATATGCCATCTACAGGATCTGGTAGACGAGAATCTTATAAGTATTCGCCTACTTCGCGTATGAATTCTACTTATATTTCTGCAGGGCCTCATGATCCGGAAAAAATTATTCAAGAAACTGATTATGGTTTTTATGCTAAATATTTGGGAGGTGGAACTGTTGATCCAAATACAGGAGAATTCAATTTTATGGTAAATGTTGGTTATTTAATTCAAAATGGTAAAATAACAACACCTATTAAAGGTATGATGTTGATTGGCAAAGGACAAGAAATTTTGTTTAAAATTGATCGTGTTGGTAAAGATGTTCAATTAGTGCAAGGTTATTGCGGATCCATTTCAGGAGATATTCCGGTAGATCTAGGTCAACCAACTATCCGTATAACAGAAATGCTTGTTAGTGGTAGTTGATCAAAAAAAGGTGAATATGCAATGAATTATCAAAAATGGTTTCAAAAAAGTCAATTACAAGGTTTAGATGGATTAGAAATTATAATATATGAACAGCGAAAATTTGATATTAATTTAGAAGATGGAAATATAGAACAATTTACAGCTAATCATTCGACTAGTTATCTTATTTATGGTTTATGTAAAAACAAAAAAACTTCTATTTATTTAGAAAAAATTGATGATTTAGATAATGATTTTTTCATAGATCAAGTTTTAAAACGTTTAAAACAAAAAATAGAAATTTTAAATTTTAATGAAAAAGATTTTTTGTTTTCGGGATCTCAAAAATATAAAACAATTTTAGAAAAAAATTTCAATTTTGAGTCAATACCTTATGATTATAAAATTAAATTATTGCAAGAATGTTATCAAGGTTTATTAGTTAGTCAGTATTTTACTAAAAAATGTAATTTGTTGTATAGTGAAATTTTTTGGTGTCAAAAAATAGTTAATTCTTTAGGATTAAAATTGCAACAATGTAATAGTTACGCTTTATTAGAAACTAATTGTATTTTTGGCGATAATAAAACTCAAGAAGAAATTACTAAATCGTTTCCTGTAAAAAAATTTGAAGATTTTGACTTGTCTATTTATGTTAAAGGTTTATTAGAATTAGGAGAGAATCAAATTGGCTCTAAAACTTTACCATCTAAACTTTATCATGTAGTTTTTTCTAATGAAGTGTTTGCAGAATTATTATCAAATTTTCAAAATATTTTTAATGCTTTATATGTTTATCGTAATTTGAGTAAATATAAATATAGTCAAGGCAAATTAATCGCTAATCCTAAAGTAACTATTATAGATGATCCTTTTATATCGACAGCTTTTTTTAATCCGATTTTTGATGACGAAGGAGTCGCTTGTCAAAGCAAAAATATTATTACTCAAGGGATTTTAAATACTTTTATCCATAATTTACAAACTGCTAAACTTTTTGATGTATCACCACAAGGCAATAGTTTTAATGGCTCTATTGCTATGAGCAATTGTTATTTGAAATCCGGTGATAAATCTTTATCAGAATTATTATATGCCGTTCATGATGGTATTTATGTAAATTCTATAGTGGGTTGGCATGCAGGTATAGATGAGATCAGTGGATCTTTTAGTTTGCAAGCTTCAGGCTTTTGTATTAAGAATGGTTTTATAAAAGATCCGTTTAATATGGTGGTTATTTCTGGTAATTTTTTTGATTTATTAAATAATATTAAAGATATTGCTAATGATTTTAAATTTCAAATTTTTGGATTTGGCAGTTCTAGTGTATATGTTGGTTTATTAAATGTATCAGGTAGTTAAAATTTTTTTAATAAAATAAATAAAAACTATTTATAGCTTTTTAGACTATAAATAGTTTTATTTATTAAATAATATTAAAGATATTGCTAATGATTTTAAATTTCAAATTTTTGGATTTGGCAGTTCTAGTGTATATGTTGGTTTATTAAATGTATCAGGTAGTTAAAATTTTTTTAATAAAATAAATAAAAACTATTTATAGCTTTTTAGACTATAAATAGTTTTATTTAAATTTTTTTAAAATTATTTATTTGAATTATTTGTTTAAAAAGAAATTTATAGCGCGAACTATTTGGTCATTAATATATTGAGTTGTAAGAAATTTCATAACTTCGTCTCTTACTTGATTGCTTACTGATGTTTTTATTTGAGCAAATAATACTGTTATAAATTCTCTGTTTATTTCATCAGGTAATATAGTTGTATAATAGTTTGTTGGCAAATTATCATCACTTTTATATGATTTATCGAATGCCTCTGATCCTGTCCATTCTTCAACACCAAATTCATCTTGGAAAATATAATTAATGTAAGTTTGTGCTGCTATTTTAACTGGATGCGATGGTAGATCTTGGGTATCTTCTATTATATTATATTGCATTAAAGATAAAATTTTTTCCTTTTTATCTATAGCTGAAGATACAACTTGGTCAAAATATTGACCTTTATCATAAGCTTTTATAGACATTTTAGAATTGTTAATAGTGAAAATGGTTAATAGACAAGTTAAACTCACTGAGAAGAATAAAATACTATTTTTTATTAATTTCAACAAAAAAATAGTCCCCCTTTTGTTAAATGTTTATTCTTCAGTATTATTTTATCTATGGACGATTTCATTCTAACATTTTTTGTTTTTAAAGTAAAGTAAATTATTATCTTGTGGTTTGGGATTGTATAAAATGTTTTCCTAGAGGACTAATGATGATTTTATCATAATTATGTACAACATAATTATATTTAAAAGCTTTTTTTATACATTGTTTGAAAATTTTATTATTCCATTTTAAATCTTTTTGTATAATTATTAATTGTTGTTTAAATGGTTGATTTTGATGATTTTCCAAATGAATTAATAAATTTAACATTAAAAAATTTTTTTTCTGTTGATGATTTTTTATAATTGTTGTTATTATACCTTTTCTTTGTTCAAAAATTAAAACTAATAAAAAATGTATTAAAGTAATAATGGCTATTAAACTAGCTATAGGAATATCCCATAATATACCCAAAAAATATCCTAAATTAGTATTTATCAAACTTATCCATAAAGATAATAAAAATCCCGACCACAAAGTGGATGTTAAAAGAATAGCAGTCATAGCTGGTCCTATCATACAAGCTATTACCATAATAGAACCGACGATATCGAAGCAAACAACTACTGTTAAAGAAACTAAAGTCATTAATAAGTAATTAATAATTATTGTCGAAAAACCTAGTAATGAACATAAGCATGGATCAAAAATGAAAATTTTAATTTCTTTAAAAAATAAAAAAATAAATATTAGGTTAATAATTAAAATTGGCAGGATTTTATATATTTGTTTTAAGTTAATTAATTCTACATTACCTAAAAATACTGCGTCTGTATCTATGTGTACATTACGTGTGTAGTTGCTAATTATAATAATAGCTATTGAAAATAAAAATGTTAAAATTATGCTAATAGCTCCGTCTGATGAAATTTGAGCATGTTTTTTTAGTATTTCTATTAAAATAACAGTAATTAATCCAATTAAAATAGCTCCTACCATTAACCAGGGTGAATCTAAATTGCCAGTTATTAAAAAAGCTATTACTATACCTAATAATACAGTATGGCTAATAGCATCTACTGTCATAGTCATTTTTTTTAATACTAAAAAAATACCTAAACTAGCTAAAGCTAATGAAGTTATAGTTAAAATTAAAAATACATCCCATTCAAATTTGTTGGCGATTTGATTTAAATATTTTATCATCATATTTTAAATTTCCTTATTAATTAATTTTTGAATTATTTTTTCGCCTTTAGAAGTAATCATAATTTTTTTATTTATACAAATAAGATATTTTTGTTGAAATAAAAATTTTTCTAAATTAATTTTTTTATTACATGTATTTTTTAAATAAATATTAATTAATGATTTGAATTTTTGTAGATTTTTTAGATATTTTTTGTGTCGGAGGTATTTAGTTATTAAACTTTTTTTTGGTGATAATAAAAATGTAGCTATGATTAAAACATCGGTAATTATTATAATAATAGGTCCTGTAGGTATATTTGGTATTTGGTAACTAACAAAAATACCTATTAAGCTAACGATAGCAGTGATTATAGCTGATAAGATGGCGTTAATATGAAGCTTATTACTGAATTGTAAAGAAATTATTCCGGGTAAAGTTATAAATGAGCTAGTTAAAATAACCCCCATTAATTTCAAACTAATTATAATAATGCTAATTAATAATATATTTAGAATAAAATTAATTAATTTAATATTAAAACCAATACTACGAGTAAATATAGAATCGAAAATAAATATTTTGAATTCTTTCCATAAAAAAATAATAATAACGCTAGTGATAATAGTCGCTATAGTTATATAAACAACATTATTATAAGAAATAAGAGCTATTTGCCCTAATATAAATTTTTCTAAAACGGCAATTTTATTGCTAGAAGATATTTTTTGAGCTAGAGCTATTAAAATATTACCTAATCCAAATAAAGAAGATAAAATTAGCGATAAAATCGCGTCTATTGGCAAAATGGAATATTTTTTAATTAATTCTATTAATCCTATAGCTACGATCGAAGATATAATAGCGCCTATCCATAAAACCCATTCATTTGTTTTTTGAGTTAATAAATACATTACTACAATACCAGGTAAAATAGTGTGCGCAATAGTATCACCTAACAAACATTGTTTGCGTAAAATCATAATAATTCCTATGATTCCTGAAGCGCAACCTAATAAAGCAGCTCCTGTAAAGATTTTAATATTGGTATAGTTCCAAAATTCTGTAATATTCATAATATTTCGTTTATTTTCCGTCCTTTTGGATTATTTTGAAAAGTTCGATTAATATTATCAGATGTAAAACATTTTATAGTTTTACCGCTAGCTATTTTGTATAAATTAAGTAAAACAATATGATCAAAATATTCTTTAACTGTATTTAAATCATGATGTATTAATATAATTGTTTTTCCTTCTTTTTGTAATGTTTTCAAAATGGAAATTATTTTTTTTTCTGTTTGTAAATCAATACCTTGTAAAGGTTCATCTAATAGATAAATTTCTCCTTGTTGCGCTAAAGATCTTGCTAAAAAAATTCTTTGTTGTTGTCCTCCGGATAATTCTGAAATTTGACGTTCTTTAAAATCTAACATATCTACTTGTTTTAATGCTTGAATAGCGATTTTTTGATCTTTTTCAGTTGGCCTTTTAAACCATCCTAGATGTCCATATCTTCCCATTAAAACTATATCTAAAACTGTTGTTGGAAAATTCCAGTAAGCTTCATTTCTTTGCGGTACATAAACTATTTTTTTTTGTATATTTTTATAAGGTTGTCCGAAAAATAAAATTTCTCCTGAAATTTTTGGAATAAGTTCTATTAAAGTTTTAATTAAAGTTGATTTGCCGGCTCCGTTAGGACCTAGTATAGCGGTAAAAGAACCTTTTATAATTTCTAAATCTATATCCCAAAGAACAGGTTTTTGGTATTGATAAGAAACAGTTAAATCTTTTATTTGAATAGCTATTTCTTGTGTTTTCATTTTATTTTAACTCCTGACTAATAATATCAATATTATGTAAAAAAGTACCTATATAACTAGACATTTTAAAATACTGATTTGTGTCTGGTAATTGTTTATAATTTGGATCTTCTTCGGTACCTAATGAATCTGAATATAATTCTTGGTCACTAATTTTTATTTTAAAATTGGGTTTATAATTGTTTACCGCTTCTATTAAACTATCAAGATAATTATGTGGAACTGATGATTCTATAAAAATAGCTTTTACTTGGTATTCTGTTATAATTTTAGCTATTTTTTCGATATCACGAGGAGAGGTTTCGGTTTGTGTTGATATCCCTTGTATAGAATATAATCCTTTAAATTGATTTTCTTTAGCTAAATAAGAGAAGGCATCGTGAGCTGTAATTAGTATAATTTCTCTATTTTCGAAAATTTTTTTAGTATATTGTTTTAAATAATTTAATTGTTCTTGGTATAAATTAAAATTATTTTCTAGTGATTTGAGATCTTGTGATTTAGATAATTTCGATTGCAATTGTTCTTTTAGATTTTTCAAAACTTGTTGCCATAAATCGATACTAAACCAAATATGAGGATCTTTTTGACCTGTTTTTTCGTCTATAATTAATTGATCATTTTTAATAGCTTGAGAAGCGGACCATATATTAGAATTAGGAGCTATTAAAGAAAATGAGTCTGTCATTTTAGATTCTAAATGTAATCCGTTAGTTACAATTAAATTAGCTTTTTTTATAGCTATTCTATCTGATTGTTTCATTTTATAATTATGAGGATCAACTCCAGGACCCATTAAAACATAATTTTTAATATTATTAATTTTTTGATATTTTTTATTTTTTGGATTTTCCTTTTCATCAACATTTCCTATTAAATGATTAACTAAATCATTTAGTAAATTAGTCGTAGAAGTAATAATTATTTTTTCATCTATATTATTGCGGGGATATACCGACATTGCATAAAAAATAATATAAATATTTATTATAGTAAAAAAAAGCATAAATATAAACCAATTACGATTTTTATTGGGTAAAAAATTTATCATTCTTAATTCTAAGTCTAAATTTAATTTGTTTAAATTTAATACACCTTTCTAAATACTATATTTATAGGTAAATTTTATATTTATTATAAATTGCAAAATATTTTTAAGATTAATTATATTTTTTTTGAATTTTGAAAATAATATTTTATTTTTTTGGTTTACTTTTAAATTAAAATTATAAAAATATATTAATTGATATTAATTTTTTAAATTTCCAAAAATTTTATTTTTTTAATAACAATTAAAAAAATTTTTTTAATTTTTGCGAGATGTAAATAATATTTATGATATCCGATATAACTTGTATAGTTAAATAAATTAACGATTATCACTATAACAATTTTAGCTTAATTTTAACACATATTTATTTTAATGTCAAACCGAATAATATATTATTTTATATTTTATATTGAAGTTATTAAATTGATTTTCATTTGACAATTTTATCATATATTTTAATATTTATTTAAATAAAAATATTCAACAGATTATATTTTATGTATTTATAAAATTATAATTAGTTTTTTTATTTTTAAAAATTTTTGGTTTTTTATAAGGTATTTTTAGGATTATCAAATTATAAATATGGTATAATTTAGTTGTTCTCAAATTTATAAATTTTTATGAAATTATTTCAAAAAAATTTCTTTTTAGTTTATAAAATTATTATTTTTTAAACAATAAAAACGAATAAAATTATTATTTATATGATTATTTTTATAAAAAAGAAATTATTTTTGAAAATATTATTTAATAAAATTTATATTAACTATTATATTTAAATATCTCATCTGTGCAATAATGCTTAAAAAAGCAATAATTATTTTTATTTTTAATTTTTAAATAAAATATATTGTAGAGAGATAAGAGGTTAAAAATGATTTTAAAATCTAAAAAAATAAATCATTTATCTGGTTTTATATTGTTTTTATTAATTATTTTTTTGTTTTTTACTTTAATATCCATTATTACTTTTGCGTTTAAATTATATAAAAGTAGACAATCATTAAATAATTATTCCAATGAATCATATTTATCCAAATACATTGATAAACCTAAAAAAAATATTGAAAATACTAATATACCAACTAGTTTATTTAGAAAAATTAATGGAATTGATATTGAATTTAAATTTTTAGGTTATTTAGATGGTGTAGATGAAAAAGGTAATATTAATATTATTTATGAAGGTTCTGATGCAAATTTAAGACTAAAATGTTATATTAATTTTAAAACTAAACAACATTTAGAAGAAAGTGTGTATCAGCGTTTACCTGGAGACGAGTGGCATGCGGTAACAATGGATTATTTCCCTCCTGTTAACAAAAATATTTAATTAAATTAAAAATAACTAATTCGTTTTTTTATATAAAAGTGGTTTTTTATATAATTTAGGCTATTTAATAAATAGCTTTTTTTATGAATAAAAAATATAATTAATGTTATAAATGATACACTAATTATAATTTATTACTTTGAAATTAATAAATTGTTTTTATTTTTTTAAGAGGTTTTTTTGAAATGAATGAAGTCATTAATATTTTTTTCTTTTTGATTAATTAAAAAAAATTGTTTTAATAAAAATAAAAATTTTAGCTATTATATGATATAATTTCTAGTCAATGTTGCAGTATATTGTTATATTAGAGAAATTTTAACTATAAGATATTTTTTGATTTTAAATTATTAACTAATTTATATTAATTAAAAATTAACGTTTTACTAATTAAATTGCAAAATTAAAATTTTTTTGATATTTGAATCAAAAAATGTTATAATTTGCACAGTTGTATTATCATTATTTAATATTTGATAAATTTTTATATAATTAAATTTTATATTTTTTTCAAACTAAAAGAGTTAAATATTTTATAAAATCTAAGACTTTATTTATAATTAATTTATTTTTATTGCTGTCTTTAAACTGATTTTTAGTATTTATTAGTACTTTAGTATTTGATTATTATATATAAATAAAACATTAAATAGAAAGGTTTTTGATATTTTTATCAATATTATGAAAAAAAATTTTGTTTTAACTAATATTATTAATGTTTCTAAATCTCAAAAAGAAAATAATTATTTTACAAATGATTATGCTAATAAAACAGGCGTCATAATTAAAACTTTATTTTTGCTTTTAATTAGTTTGTTTTCTGGTATATTTAGTTTTCGTTTAATATTTAATTTATCAATTTTTTTTAATCCTTTAAAAATTGCTTTTTTCTGTATCTCTTGTTCAACTGCTTTATGTATTGGATTGCTTTTTTATAGTTGCTTTGCCAAATATAATAGTTTACGTACAGTTTCTATTTTATATGCTCTATTTGAAGGTATTTTGCTTGGTAGTGCATTTGTTGTAATGGATGTGAACAATTTTATTTTATTGCCTGTTTTTATGTTTGCTTTAATATGTGTTTGTTTTATTTTTGTACTTATGAATGTTTTATATTCTTTTAATATTATAAAAGTTAATTCTAGATTGTTAACATTTTTAATTATATTGACTGTATTTGTATTTTCTACATGGACTATAAATATTTTCATGGACAATACTGTGTTATCGACTCTAGCTATTTTTGGAACTATTGTATTGGCTTCTTTAAATTTAGTTCAAAATTTTCAGGAAGTAGAATATTTAACTCGTTTGAAATTGGATAAAAAATATGAGTGGCCTTTAGCTTTTTCTTTTCATATAATTTTTATTTCTTTATTTACGGATTTTCTTCTTTTATTATTAGAATATACGAGAATTAGAGACAAAAGAATTTAAATTATTCCGGTTTATTAGTTTTTATAAATCGGGATATCATCATTTTTTATATAATTTAATATAAATAGAAAAAAGGAGGTCAATATTAAATGGCAAAATGTTATTTAACAGGTAAAGCTATTTTATGCGGTAATAAACGTAGTCATGCTATGAATGCCACTAAAAGAAAATGGAAAGCTAACTTACAGAAAGTTCGCATTATCAACGATAAAGGGCAAATTCAAAAAGTTTTTGTTTCTGCGCGTGCTTTGAAAAAAATGAATTTTCAAAGAGTATAATGGTTTTTATATTAAGGATTTTTTATCTTTAATAAATTAACAATGTTCAATATAAAATGTTTTATTTATTTTTATTATATTTTTAATTTAATTATCAATTAAAAAATTTTTAAAACTATATTATATTATTTTGGATATTTAATTTTGAGTTTATAACTTTAATCAAATTTAATAGGTTTTAAATAATAAAAACTTTAAACTAAATTTAATAGACAATATGTATATATAATTATATAAAACAGCATATAAAATAATTAAAATTTTTTATTTTTTAAGAATAAAAATTATTATTTTAGGCTGTTTTTTGTAATTTTTATTAAAATAATAATTTTATTTATTAATAATAATTAATATTTATTTATAATTCGATATGAATCATTTATTATTAAAATAATTTAATAACATTTATATGCATATGCTAATAACTGTTTCGGATAAAGAAATTAATAATAATTTTTTTAATTTTTTTTGAATAAATAATATTAATATATTATTTAATAAATGTGTCAAAAATAAAAAAAATTTAATAATTATGAGATTAATCGATATATTTTTGAATAATAACAAAAAATCAAAAAATATTTTATAATAATAGTTAATAATATTTGAAAATATTTAAATAGAATATTTATTTAAATATTTTTTGATTTATATTAAAAAATTTTTTTTAATTATTCGATTTATATCTGTGTTTTATTGTTAAATCATATAGAACAATTGGTTGATTGATTGTGACCAAGGACTTATTATTATTAATATTATAAAGATAGATAAAAATAGAATAGAATCAAAACGATCTAATAAACCTCCATGCTCTGGAATGAAGTTGCTAAAATCTTTAATGTTTAAATTTCTTTTAAATTTAGAAACTATAAGGTCCCCTATTTGAGAAATTATACTACTTATAATGGTTAATATTGAGAAAACTATAAAATACGATATTTTATTCATAACATTAAAAAAGGTATTAATAATTATAAGAGTGAATAATATTCCGCACAAAAATCCTTCTTTAGTTTTATTGGGACTGATATGATAACACAATGGCGTTTTACCCCAAAAAACTCCTCCTAAAAATGCAAAACTATCGCTTGAAATAGTAATAATAAATAAATATAAGATTATTTTTGGGTTAATTAGCATTAAACTAAATATAGAAATGCTTCCTAATAAAATGTATATAAAAATAGCTATATTTTTAAATAATTCATTATATAAAAGATAATTATTTTTATGTATAAAAAAAAATATATAACAAAAACTTATGTATAAAGATATATTGAACATTATAAAATTGTTTATATTAGATATAAGATAATATAATCCTTTTATTATTATTAAATAATTTAATGTATAACTTAATTGAATTGTTTTAAATTTTTTTTTATATATAAAATAAATATATAAAAAACAAATGATCATTAAAAATATAAATAATATTATTGAATTATTGGGGATGTTGTTTAAATTTAGATTATTTAAGAAAAAAATTTTTTTAATATAATTATGCAAGATAGGACGATTTTGTATTTTAATAATTTGTTGATGGTACAGATGTTTTAAAATTATTTTTATTAAATAAAATCCATAAACAATATTCAAGATAAAAAAAAATAATAAATTAAGTATATTTTTGGTATTGCTAAATTTTATTATTTGGTTTGAGATTTTGATTTTTTTAATGACTTCACGAAAAGATAAATAAATAAACGTTATAAGGAATAAAATACCATTATAAATTAATAAATCTGTTTTTTGATTTTTATCTATATATATTAAAATACTTAACCATACAATAGTTATTATTAGTATTGTTATTCCTACATATATTTTTTTTTGTATTTTTTTGATATTCATACTTATATTTATTTTATAAAATATTTGTTAATATTTTAATAATTCTTTATTTTTTTGATTGGTTAATTCATCTATTAATTTAATAAATTTATCGTGAATTGTTTGTATTTGTTTGATTATTGTTGTTTCCCAGTCTTGATTAAGTTTTATTTTTTTAATTTTTTCGTTAGTTTGTCTTCTGATATTTCGGATACCAATTTTAGCTTCTTCTGCGTTTTGTTTAATTTTAGATGTTAACTGAATACGTTGTTCTTCGGAAGGTTTTGGAAAAATCAATTTTATAATATTATTTTCAACTTTAGGATTTATTCCTATGTTTAATTTTAAAATAGCTGTTTTAATATTTGTGATTAAATTGGGATCAAAAGGTTTAATATGTAATTGATTACCTTCGGCTACATAAATAGAACTAAAATGTCTTAAAGGTTGTGTTTGGTTATAATATTCTATATAGACTTTATCTAATATTTGTGGATTAGCGGTTCCGGTTCTTATATATTTGAATTTTTCATTCATAACTTTAATTTGAGAGTTCATTTTCTCGTTTATTTCTTTTAGTAAAATTTCTATTTGTTGATTATAATCTTGCATTTTAATTCTCCTTAGAAGTGATTAAAGTTCCTATTTTTTCTTCTAAAATTACTTTTTTAATATTACCCTTTTCATTCATATCAAAAACTATAATATCTATTCTATTTTCCCAACATAAAGAAACAGCTGTTATATCCATAACATTTAGCCTTTGAGATATAATCTCTTTATGTTCTATTTTTTCTAAAAAAATTGCTTTTTGATTATGTTTAGGATCGGATGTATAAACTCCTTTAACATTATTTTTAGCCATTAATATTATATTAATACCTAATTCAGCGGCTCTTAAAGCGGCTGCAGTATCTGTAGAAAAAAAAGGTACTCCAATACCCCCGCTTAAAATGATAACACGTTTTTTATCTAAATGATGATCGGCTCTTTTTTTGATATAAGGTTCAGCTACTGCAAGTACTTGAAATGATGTCATTACACGAGTTTCAATATTTAAATTTTCTAAAGCATCTTGTAAAGCTAAAGCGTTCACAATAGTACCCAACATCCCCATATAATCTGATTGATCTCTTTTCATTCCTAGAGTTTGTCCAGTGATTCCTCGCCAAATATTACCTGCACCAATAATGATAACAATTTGTACACCTAATTCTTTAATTTCTTTAATTTCTTTAGCAATTTCTTTTACTTTTTGTGGATCAATAGTTACTTTTTCTCCTTTTAACGCTTCTCCACTTAATTTTAAAAGAATTTTGCTTAACATTATAGCTCTCCATTTTAATAAAAATTATATATTTTTATAAATTGATAAATTGTTAAATATATTTTGTTTAAAATTTTAATTTTATGATCTTTTAATTAATAAAATAAAATATTTTAAGTATTTTATTAATAATTATTTCATTAAAATAGATTTTTTTTAATTATTTAAAGCGAAACGGTAAAAAACAATAATATTTGTATTATTTTTTTGTAAATATTCTTGAACTTTGATTTTAGAGTTATTGTACATTTCTTGTTGTAATAAAATTTCTTTTGATTTTGGATTTGATTCTGTAATATGAATAGGCAAATGTTTTTCGACATTTTTACAAGGTTTCGTTAAATGTATTAAAGTTGAAATTTTACCGTTTTGATGTTTATAGTAACCAAAACTTTCTTCAGTTTTTTTGTAAACAATTTGTATACGTTTCAATCTGATTTGTTCTTGAAAAATAGTCATTTTTTGACTTATTATTTGTTTTACTGTTTTTCCTTGAAAATTATAATTTAAAAAATCATTTAATTTTCGAATATTATCGGGAACTTGTAATAAAATTTTTTCTATTGTTGTAATTAATTCTATAAATTGTATATTTTGCGCTGCAAAATCTGTTTTTATATTGAGTTCAAAGATTACAGCTTTGTTTTTGTTGCAAGCTACATGGGTTGCGCCTTCTGTCAATGGTTCATCAAATATTTCTGGATATTCTATATATTTTTCTTTATTTAATAATTCAATAGCTTCTTCTATATTGCCTTGAGTTTTTGTCAAAGCCTTTGCACAGTCGCATATACTAAAATTAGTAATTTCTCTTAATTTTTTAATTTTTTCTATCATTTCGGGTTTCATATTTATTTAACAAACTCTTTTATTTTATTTATTTTTTATATATAATAATTTTTAAAAATTTTAAAAAAATTATTTTTATTATTTTTTTTAATATATTAAACTTAAATTTTGTTTTTTAAAAAATATTATTTTAATTAGAGATAAAATTATTTTGTTGGATTAGGAATGATTTATCCGATTCATTTGTCTTGTTGGTTAATTTTATGCCTTCTAAAGCAGCGTTTGCTAAAATAGAAGTTATTAATTTAACTCCTTTAATAGCATCATTATTAGCGGGAATCACATAATCTACTAAATCTGGATCACAATTACTATCTATAATTCCAAAAATAGTAATATTTAATTTTCTCGCTTCTGCAATAGCTATAGCATCTTTTTGTGTATCTATTATAATAATAGCCTGAGGTAGTTTATTCATACTTTTAATACCACCCAAGATTTTTTCTAATTTATTTCTTTTTTTAGTTAATTTAGCTATTTCTTTTTTAGTTAAATAATCCCATAATCCTTCTTCTTCTTCTTTATAAAGATTTAATAAATAACTAATTCTTTGGGTGATAGTGCTAAAATTTGTAAAAATACCACCTAACCAACGTTGATTGACATAATATTGTTGCGATCTTTGAGCTTCTGTTTTTATGATATCTTGTATTTGTTTTTTAGTACCCAGAAAAAGAATTTTGCCACCTGAAGCAACTATTTCTACAATTTTTTTATAAGCAATTTCAATATGTTCTACAGTTTTTTTTAAATTTATAATATGAATTTTATTTCTTACTGTAGGAATGCCATCATTTTTTAAACAAAAAAGATATTTTTTAGCTTTATAATGTGTTTTTTTTGCTGAATGTCCAAAATGTATACCAGCTTCTAATAATTGTTTAATATTTGTTACATTGCCCATATTTATTTTATTTTAAGTTACTCCTTTTTTTTATCTTGGAATTTTTTTTATTTTTATTAAAATTTCATAATTAAAAAGGGTATTATTATATTTTTTTGATTTTTACCCTAATTTCCAATCGTATTTTTTTATTAACCTTAACATTTTAACATATTTTATATATTTTGACAATTATATTTAGTAAAAATTATTGAGTACTACCGAAGCCATTTTTTCGAATTTGGTTTTCATTATTATCATTTTTAGTAAGTAAAAAATTTTGTAATATTCCTTGAGCAATTCTTTCGTTTTTATGAATAGTAATTATTTGATTAGAAAAATTGTATAATGGGATTAAAATATGTCCTTCATTTTCGATGTTATTATAATAGTCACTATCTATTACTCCTACATTATTAGTCAACATTAATTTTTTTTTAATAAATAAAGAAGATCTGGCATAAATGAGTAAAACTTGGTTTGAAGGTAAAAATACTTTTAAGCCTGTGGGTATTATTGCTATTTGTTGTGGCGGAATATTTATTTCTATAGCAGCTGCTAGATCATATCCTGCACTATATTGAGTTTGTCTTTGAGGTAATTGAATATTATTTTTTTTATAATAACTTACGACTTCAAAAAAACTTTTATTTGACATGTTATATTTTTTCTCTTTCTTTTTGGAATTAATGAATTTTTTATTTTTTTAATTTATTTCTATTATGATAATGGATAAATTTTTTTTGTAAATCGGTATCAGAAATATAAGTGTAAATTTGAGTTGTTTTTAAATGGTTATGTCCTAATAGTTCTTGTACTATTCTTAAATCTGCTCCATTATTTAATAAAATTGTAGCGAAAGCATGACGAAACATATGCGGAGATATTTTAATTTTATATTTATTATTTAGACATATTTTATTAATAATAAAACTTATACCTTTAGTAGTTATTTTATGTCCATGTTGATTTGTAATTAAAAATAATATTTCTTTATTATGGGTTAATTTAGGTCTTATATTAATTATGTAATTTTTTAACATATTTGAAAGTTTTTGATGTAAAGGAATATATCTATCTTTAGAACCCTTACCATTAATTAAAATTTGGTTAGCAGAAAGGTTTATGTTATTGATAGTTAAGTCAGCTAGTTCTTGAGCTCTTAAACCGCAGCTGTAAAGTAAATCTATTATTAAATAATTTCGGTAATTTATTATATTATTGTCTATTTTTATAGAATCTAATAATTTTTGTATATTATTAGGTTCAATAATTTTAGGTATTTTATGGTTTATTTTAATATTGGGCAATGATTTGAATATATTATTTTTGATATTGTGTTGATCTTTTAAAAAATTATAAAAAGTTCTTAAAGTAGAAATTTTTCTTTTAATAGTTATATTTTTATTTTTTTTTGAAGTTAAATGTACTAAAAATAGACGAGATAAAATAGGATTTTTTAATTCATGAATATTGAAATCTATTTTTTTTTGATTACAAAATAATACAAACTCTTTTAAGTCAGAAGTATAATTAATTATTGTTGATTTAGAGTAATTACGTTCAATTTTTAAAAATGTTTGAAAATCTTTGATTAACTTTAAATTCATTAAACTTACTCGCTTTTAAATTTGTTTAATAATTTGTTTAACTTTTTTTAGATTAATTTTTTAAATGATTTTGATAATAAAACATCGGAATAACTAAAAAATTTTAATTTTAAACAATTCATTAGTAATAAAAGTTATATTCATGTTTCTAATTTATCATCTAAATAAAATAGTTATTCTATAGTTATTCTAAAACCATTATTAATAATTTTAATATTATTTTTAAAGTTTTTTACATATAAATATATATTAATCAATTATTTTTTCTAATATATAATAAAGTGGATATCTTATAATTTTTAGACAAAAAAATATATTTATTGTAATATATTACTGTTAATATTTATAATTTTAAATGCGAAATATTATTATATTTTTGGGAAAATAAAAATTTTAAATTTTTAACTTTATTATTAAAATTTATGATTTTGGGATCAAAGTTATTATATTATTGATGAAAAAAAGCGGTTTAATTATAAAAATTCATAGTTATTTTTTTTATTTTTGAAAAAATATAATCAAAAATTTAATTTGTAATTCGAATGTGTTTTGAAGTTTAAATCCAATAATACAAATAATTATTTTTTTAATTTACATTATAAGTTTTAAAAAAATAATAAAATTTATTGAATTTAGCTTTAAATTCTTTTATAAAAAAATAATTGTTTTTTGTAAATTAAAAAAATCTGATTTTTTATTTTTTCATCATGTTTAGAAAAAAAGGATTTTAGAATAATGTCAATATCAGAACAAACTATAGATGGTCTTCTTTTTAAAGAAATGGTTATTAATGGCACTATTAATTTAAAAAAAAATTGTCAAAAAATAAATAATTTGAATGTTTTTCCTGTTCCTGACGGTGATACAGGCACTAATATGTATATGACTATGGCTGAAGGTATTCGTCATATTTATTATTTGAATGAAAATTCTATTACCGAAGTTTCTCGTGTTTTGGCTAATGCTTTAATTATGAGTTCTAAAGGCAATTCAGGCGTTATTTTATCTCAATTTTTTAGTGGATTATCTAATAAATTAATTCAATTAAAGAAAAGTTTTGTTAATATAGAAGAATTTATTCAATCTTTAATTAGCGGTTATCAACAAGCTTATGATTCTATATTTTCTCCTGTAGAAGGTACTATTTTAACTGTTTTACGAGATTCTCTGGAAGCTATTAATGATCAGAAATTTTTTAATAATATTGAAGAATTATTAAAGCAAATCATTAAATATGCTAAAAAATCTTTAGAAAAAACTCCTGAGCTATTACCTATTTTAAAAGAATCCAATGTTGTAGATAGCGGAGCAGCTGGATTAATATATTTTTTTGAAGGTATGTTGTTGTGTTGTCAGGGTTCGAAACTTTCTTTAAAAGAATTTGATAAAGATTTTTTGCTTTCTAAAGAAATTTTAGAAGATTTTGATCATTATAAGGCGACAGAAATATCTGATATAAGTAGTTCTAAAATTCCTTATTGTTATTGTACCGAGTTTGTAGTTCAGTTATATCAGTCTAATGAATTAAGTTTATCTAAGTTACGTAAACAATTTATTAAATTCGGTAATTCTTTAATAGTTATATTAAATGAAAAATTATTGAAAATACATATTCATACTAACAAACCTGGTTTAGTTTTGACTAATTTATTAAAATATGGTTTTTTGATTAAATCTAAAATTGATAATATTAAGGAACAAAATAAAATTTTTCTTCAAGAACAAAATTTTTCTTATGATAATTCAATTTTAAAAAAAAATTATGTTCTAATAGCAACTACTCCAAATGCAACTATTAACGAAATATTTCGAAAAGATTTTAAAGTGGATTATCTTATTATTATTGAACAACGAGAAATTATTTGGGACTTTTTTTGGACCAATTTTAATAAAATTTTAAATAAATTAGAAATTAGTGATGTTATTTTATTCCCGAATAATCCAGAAATATTAGCTAATAGTGATTTGATCAAAAATTTTAATAACTTCAATATTAGTATTATGAATACTAGTAATATAGCTCAAGGTTATAATGCTCTTGTTGCTTTTGATGAAACGTTATCTTATTCTGAAAATATCTCCCATATGAATGATAACATTAAAAATAATCTAGTAGGCAAAATTTTATTTAATCCAAATGTTAATTTATTGGAAAATTTCTCTTCAGATTTTGAAGCTTTTTTAGATTCTACTTTTTTTAAAAAAAATAATAATTTAGAAATTTTAATTATTGAATTATTACAAAAAATGATTACAAAAACAACTCAATTAATTACTATTTTTTATGATCAACAATTGGAGAAACATGATTCTTTGATAGGTTTGGAAAAATTTTTATTTAATAATTATAATGATTTAGAAATTAATAAAATCAAAAACAATGATAATATGCATTATTATTTGATTTTAGTTGAGAATTAATTTTATTAAAAAAAATATCTTTGCTTAAAAAAGATATTTTAATGCGGATATGGCGGAATGGTAGACGCGCATGTTTGAGGGGCATGTGAGAAATTTTCTCTTGTGAGTTCGAATCTCATTATCCGTACCATTTAATTTTTTTAATTTTTTTAAAAAATTTTATTTAAAATTTTATATATATTTTAGTTTTTTAATTTATTTAATATGATAAACTACGTTATATTATAATTTTTGAAAAATTATAAAAATTAAATATTTAACTTTCATTAACTTAACTTAATTTACATAATTTTTAATTATTATGTCATTGAGTTAGTTTTTTTAAAAGTGGTTTTTTAAATAACCACTTTTTTAATTTTAAAATCATAAAAAAATTGATAATCTGAATTATATTTCTATGGGAAGAGGTAATTTATTTGCAAAATAAAAATTTTTTAAAACATATTGAACAAATAGCACAAGAATATGAAATAACTTTCGATCAAGTAGTTAATGCTTTAGAGAAAGCTTTAATATCTGGTTGTAAAAAAACTTTTAAACTAAAAAAATGTCGAGTTTGTTTTGAACCGAATTATGATAAAATGAATTTGTATAAACAATATATAGTTGTCGATGAAAAATGTGATTTTTCTGTTAATAAAGAACAAGATTGTATTACTTTAAAAAAAGCTAAAGAAATTAATCCTTCTGTTGAGGTAGGTGAAATTTTAGAAATTGAAGTGGATCCTAAAAAAGATTTTAATTTTTATGGTAGTCGGGATTTTAAAAATAAATTTAATGAAGAATTATTAAAATTTCAAAGAGAAAATATTTTTAATTTTTTTAAAAAATATGAAAATAAATTAATGATTGCTGAAGTAATTGAAGAAAAATTAAAATTTTTTGTTTTAGAATTAGAAAAAAAATTTAAGACTTTTATATTTAAAAAAGATTTAATGTCTAATGATAATTTTTATATCGGTGAAAAGATTTTTGTTTTAATTACAGGGGTTCACAATACTACGCCTAAACATCTTCAAATTTCAGTTAGTCGTGTTAATAATCAATTTATTATCGAATTATTTAAATATTTTATTCCGGAAATTAAAGATGGTATTGTTCAAATTATGGCTATTGCTCGTATTCCTTCTAGTCGAGTTAAACTTGGATTATTATCTAATAGTAAACAAGTAGATCCTATTGGCGCTTGTATTGGTGCGCAAGGCCATAGAATTAAAAATATTTTAAATATTTTAAGAGGTGAAAAAATAGATTTATTTAAATGGAGCTTAGATGCGGAAAAATTGATAATTAATGCTTTAAAACCGGCTCAAGTAGATCAAATAAATTTAGATTTTGATAACAAAAATGCTTTGGTTTTTGTAGCAGCTGATCAAGTCGCTTTAGCTATTGGTAAATTAGGGCAAAATCTTAGATTAGCTATTCAGGTTACTAAATGGCAAATAGAAATTAAAACTAATGAAGAACGTTAGTCTTTTTATTTTTTGATAAAATTTTTTGTTAATTCCGATTTTATTGAGATTTGATATTAAAAAAGTATTTTTATAATTTATATCTGTTATTTATCTTGTTAATTTTAAAGTAAAATTTATCTTTTTTATAATTAACTTATAGATGTACGGTTAATATATAAAAATTCGTTAAATATAAATATCTAAAGGAGAAAAAATAATTATATGCAAAATAAAAAGAAAAAAGAAGATCATCAACAAGGTGATAAATCTGGTAATTTACTTACAAGTGATTATATTTATAATCCTAATCATACTATTAAAGAATTGGCTGAAATTTGGAAAATTTCAGAAAAATTTTTAATAGGGGCGCTTACAAAATTAGGGATAAAAAATAAAGTGCATCAATGTTTAACAAGAGATTTAATTGAGTTATTAGGTTTAAAGTTCAATATTAATATTATCGATGATTGTATAGTTAATGAAGAATTTATATCTCAAGTACCAACGAAAGATTTAATAACTCGTTCTCCTATTGTTACAATAATGGGCCATGTAGATCATGGTAAAACCACTTTATTAGATGTTATTCGTAAAACACGTGTTGTCGATCAAGAAGCGGGAGGGATTACTCAAAAAATTGGTGCTTATGAAGTGGTTTATAATGGTAAAAAAATTACTTTTATAGATAGTCCGGGTCATGAAGCTTTTACAAAAATGCGCAGTCGAGGAGCTCAAATTACTGATATTTGCGTTTTAGTTGTAGCTTGTGATGATGGCGTTAAAGCTCAAACTTTAGAATCTGTTAAACATGCTCAAAAAGCGAAAGTTGATATTATTATAGCTCTTAATAAAATAGACAAAATCCCTAACCAGAAAGAACGTATTATGTCAGAATTATCTGAATATAATTTAATTCCTAAAGAATGGGGTGGAGATACTTTTTATATTGAAATATCTGCATTAAAAACTAAAGGTATTGATAATTTATTAGAAACTATTTTGTTAGTAAATAATAAACGTCCAAGGATAATTAAGGCTCAACAAAATGTATTGGGTACTGTATTAGAAGCTAGTTTGATTAAGAATAAAGGTTCCGCAGCTACTGTTATAATTAATCAAGGTATTTTAAAAATTGGAGATATTGTTGTTGCTGGCCATGCTTATGGTAAAGTTAGAGCCTTAGAAAATGACATTCAAGAAAAAATTCAAAAATGTTTTCCTTCGCAACCTGTGGTTATTTATGGTTTTAAACAAGTTCCACAAGCTGGAGATTTATTAATGGTTGCTACTAATGAAAAAATAGCGAAACAAATTATCGAGATAAGACAACAAAAATCTCAAGAAAAAAAACACCAAGAATTGCAAAAAAATTTAGAACAAAATTTTATGGAAGAATTATTACAGGAAAATGTATCTCATTCAATATTAAATTTTATTTTAAAAACAGATACTCAAGGTATGATTGAGGTTATAACAGAATCATTAAAAAACTTAGATTTTCATGGAGTTAAAATTAATTTTATTAAAACGGCTACCGGAGCTTTAACGGATAATGATATTATGTTAGCTAGTACTTTTCAAGCTATTATAATTAATTTTAATAATTTAGTGGATCAGAATATAATAAAATTAGCTGATAATCTAAAAGTTGAAGTTAGAAGTTATCAAATTTTATATCGCTTAGTGGAAGATATCGCGAAAAAATTAAAAACTTTATCCAAGCCTATTTTTCAACTTAAATTTACAGGTAAAGCTGTTGTTATTCAGGTTTTTTATAGAAGTGATAAAAATAATATAGCTGGTTGTCGAGTTATTAATGGTGTTATTTATAACGGCGCCTCTGTTCAAGTTAAACGTCAACAAAAAATAATTTATCAAGGCAAAATTGTTTCTTTAAAACATTTAAAAAATAATATTGATCATGCTAAAACAGATAGTGAATGTGGTATTGTATTTGATAATTTTAATGATTTCCGTATGGATGATATAATAGAGGCATCTCGAATGGAGGAAATAGTTAATGAGTAATTTGATTTTAGAAAGAATGTCAAGCATTATTCATAGAGAATTAGTTAGTATTGTTAATAAAGTGATTCAAAATTCACAAATAGGTTTTATTAGTATTACGGACGTTAAACTTACTAAAGATTGTTCAATAGCTAAAATTTTTTATACTATTATCGAAAAAAAACCTGAAATTTTAAATTTAGCTAAGAATACTTTAGAAAAAAATAAAAAAATTATTCGTCAAGATTTAGCTGGCAAAATAAGGAAAAAAATTCGTTATATTCCTGATTTAATATTTGAATATGATTATGAACTTTTACATGGACAACGTATAGAAGAATTATTAAATAAATTAAATAACTAAATGTTTTTAAATAGATATTTATATACATGTTTTTAAATTTATATTTCAATTTTCTAAGTTATTAGAGGCTTTTTATGATTGCTGAAATTTTAATAGATTTATCTTTGAATTCTTATTTTTCATCTTTTGATTATATAATTCCTAAAAATATGTTAAATTTAGTCCAAGTAGGTACTAGAGTTATTATTCCTTTCAAAGATACTGTTCGTTTGGGTTATGTTCTTGCTATTAAAGAAAGTAGTATATTTGCTAATAAAGAAATAATAGAAGTTCTTGATTTAGTGCCTTTTCTAAATCAAGAATTTTTTTTATTAATGGATGAATTGTTTAAAGTCCCTTTCAATTCCAAAATTTCTGTTTATAGAACAGTTTTGCCTAAAGATTTATTAACTTCTTATGTTCGTAAAATTTCTATTTTAAAATCTGATTTGGTGCCATTAGAATTAAAACAGTATTTAATCGAAAAAAATTTTTTGTTAAACGTTAAAAATAATTTTAAGATTTCCCTTTTAAGAAAATTAAAAAAAGAAAAAATTATTGAAATGTCTATTGTCCCAAAAAAAGAACTTTCTCAATTGTCTTATGATAATATTAAATCTTTAGTTTCTCAAGAAATAATAGAAAATAATTTTTTTAATTTAAATGATCAAACCAGTAACACAGAGAAAAAAGAAATGTTAAAAATTTCTTTAACCATACAGCAACAAAATATTTTTAATAAATTTGTACTAGATCAATATAAAAATTATTTATTAATTTATTCTTTAGAGTCTGATAAATTAAAAATATATTATAAATTAATTCAAGAAAATTTAATTAACAAAAAACAAATTCTTATTTTGGTGCCTGAAATCATTTTAATTGAACATTTAGTTAGAAAGATTAAAATACAATTTCCTGATATTACGATATTCGTTAATCATGGCCGTATTAAGAATAATTTTAAAAATTCTAAATTACAACAATTAAATGCAGATTTGATTATAGGCAATAATATTGCTATTTTTACTCCTTTTATAAATTTAGGGATTATTATAATAGATGATGAGCATCATGAATCTTTTATTGAAAAAATAAAAATGCCTTATTATGATGTTAGAGAATTAGCTCAAGTAAGAGCTAATTATAATCGAATACCATTGCTTTTATCTAGTTTATCTCCATCATTAACAAGTTATTATCGAGCTAAAATACTAGGCGAATATATTTGGTTAAATTTACAAAATAATGAAAATAAATATGATATTCAATTAATTGATATGAAAGAAGAATTAAAAGAAGGGAGTTTATCCCCTTTATCTTCGACTTTAACTGAATTATTAATGGAAAATATTAAATCAAAATTAAAAAGTTTATTATTCATTAATATTAAAGGTTTTTCACGTTTGGTTTTGTGTTTACATTGTGGTTATATTCCTAAATGCTCTAATTGTAGTTGTATTTTACATTATTATATTGATTTGAAAATATTAAAATGTTCTTTTTGTGGTCACAAAGAAAAATTTCTTGAATATTGTTCTTTGTGCGAACAAAAAACTATTTCTAGTATGTTTTCGGGTATTTTATCTGTTGAAAATTTTTTAAAACAAAAGATACCTGAATCTCGTATTTATTGTATAGATTCGGATAACATTCGAAAGTTAAATATGAAAGAGTATGAAAATATTATATCTAATTTGAATAATAATAAAATAGATATTTGTTTAGGTACTAAAATGATAATTAAGAATAGTATTTCTTGGCCGATGAGTTTATTAGGAATTGTTTTATTCGATGAATTATTAAATATAAATCATTTTACAGCTTCAGAAAAAGCTTTTCAATTTTTAGTACAATTAATATATAATATGCCTAAAAAATCTCGTATTATAATACAAACTTATAATATTAATCATTATATTTTAGATTCTATTGTAAATAATAATTTTGAATTTTTTTATGAAACAATCTTACAAGAACGTCAGATTAGTGATTATCCTCCTTTCGGTTTGATAAGTAAAATTTTAATTATGCATCCAAGTATTGTTAAAGTTCAAGATATAGCTAATAAAATTAAGATTATTTTGCAGAATAATTTGTCAATTGATATAGCTATTGTTTTAGGCCCTTCTATAGCTAAACGTTCTTTTCAAATTATAAAGAAAAAAATTTTTTATCGTGTTTTTTTAACTTTAAAATATAAAAATTGGCCTTTAAATTTGGATTTTTTAAAAAAATATTATTTTGATAAAAATACTCGTATTATATTTGATCGTTTTGATACTTTAACAGATCGTGATATTGTGACGTTTTTTTGATTTTTTGTTATTTTATATATTATTTGTTGTTAATTTAAAATTTATTTTTTATTTTTAATATTAAATTTATTCTCTGTACCTTGGTATAGATTAATAATATTTTTTTTATGTTTTATGAAAATTAAAACAGTTATAATTGCCATCATTATAGAGTTATATAAATTTGTTTTCGTTATATATAAATTAATATTAGTAATAATTGTAGCAATTAAAGAAGCTAAAGAAGCGTAACCGGTTAATTTGACTAAGATTGCAAAAATCATAATACCTAAAATCCCACTCCAAAAATGAATCCCTGCAATTACTCCAACAGAAGTTGCTATAGCTTTTCCTCCTTGGAAATGATTAAAAATAGAAAACATATGCCCTAAAATAGCACACACCCCTAATATTATTGTTTTTTCTTTGGGAAATAAACTTAAATTATAATTTTTAAAAATAAAAACAGGCAAAAATCCCTTCATAAAATCTAATAAAAAAGTTAATAAACCGTATTTAAAACCTAAAATTCTTGTAACATTGGATGCCCCAATATTTTTAGAACCTAATAAATTGATTTTTCTGTTATGGTAAAAACCTATTAATAAACCGAAAGGAATAGAGCCTATAAGATAACAGATTATACAGATTATAATATTGGTTAATAAGTAAAACATATATAATTGCAATTCTCCTTTTGTATTTGTTAAATAAAATTATTCATTTTTTAATTTTGTTATATATAATATTAATTTTGATTAAAAAATATAAAACTACTTAATTAAATTTAAATAATTTTGTAAGAATAGGTTATGATCTTTTTTATGTTAAAAAAATATTTAATACTGCAAATTATAAAAACATGTTTCGAAAGAAAAAAAAAATTATTTATTTTAATTACTTCGTTGCATTTAATATTTTTTACTTTTTATTTTATTTATTATAACTTATGTAATAATATGTTTAATTTTAAAAAACAATTTTTTAAATGGTGTCGTTTGTGTTTTCGTATCTTTGTTAAAAATATTGTTGCATTTTTTTGTGTAATATATGCTATTTATGTTGTTATTGTTTGAAATAAAAATCAATAAATTTTAACATAAATCATTAAGTGTAATTTAGGGAATTTAATAGAAGAAAAAAATAAAGATCAACTTTTAATATATTGTTGATCTTTATTAATTTTAAATTTAAATTTAAACTAAAAAATAATTTTTATTTTTTATAAAAATGAATTTTATGCCATATATATACTACGGAAAGCTATATTTGCGATGACATATACTAAAGGTCCTGTTAATCTGGTAGCTATCATAGCAAAAGGTAATAAATTCATTCTATGAGATATTGTCATAACTCCTACATTGCCTGCTCCACCAATGCTGTAAGAAGAAATTCCTGATGTTAGAGCTGTTTCTAAAGGATAAAAACCTAATTTTGGCGCTATTAAGAATGTAATCAAGGTAGCTATTAATAAAGATGCGCATACAATTATTAAAACACTTGGATTTGAAATTGTTGATTTTAATTGTTCAAAATTTGTAGTTAATCCTAAACCCACTAATACAGCGCTTGTGAAATTTTCTGTCATAAATTTTCCAGATTGAGTAACAGCATTTTGATTTTCTTGAGACATTAAGTTAAATATTTTAATCAACAATAATAAGATAATCATGTAAACCATAGGATCCATTTTACCGAATAATAATTGATTTATCATGCTACCTATTGAATAAAGTGCAAAAATAATTAACCATCCCATGCCTATTGTTTTAAAATCTATTATGCCACTATTTTTAGTAGTTTTTGTTTGATTTATTTGATCTAATTGAGTAGAAGATTTTTCTAATTTTCCTTTTCCACTGTATTTGCTTTTATCAAAAATGATGTAGAGTAATCCTGCTATAAAAATACTTAGTGTACGGGCTAAAACTAAAGGTCCTAAGATAGCAGTTCTAATAGTTGAAGCTTCAGTTTTAAAAGCTTCTTGATAAATACCATTAGCAAAACCATTAATTCCTAAATTAGTACCTCCATTGGTTAAAGGAACAAATACAAAAAATATTACATCCCATATAGAACCTTGACTACGACTTGCAAATATGCTTGGACATTTATAATTTAATAAATATCCTAATCCTCCAATAGCGAAACCGCATACGAAAACACTAAAAATTGTTAAAGGTACGAATTTTATTAAAGATCTTCTTAATAAGTTACGATCTACACTTAAAAGACTTCCTGCTATAACAATGGTGATAAAAAATTGCGAAAAATTAATACCTATTCCGAAATTTTGATTAGGTTTATTAAAGAATCCTTTATCTATATTTTCAGCTAGTTGTCTCGGTATCCAACCTTTAAAAACTAAATAAGACGGTATGAATATACAAAGTAAAAATCCTAAACCTAATTTATTTAAAACAGGTACTTTTGACCCTATATAACTTAAAGTAATTCCTAACATAGTTATTAAAAATAAAGGAGTTAACAAAGGATGATAAAATTTATTAATTTTGTCTGGATATTTGTGGATGCAAAAAATGTTTAATCCTAATACACAAAGTAATGTTACAAAAAAAATAGGTTTAAAACCAAATATTTTATTGTTTTTGTCTTTTTTTATTTGATTATTGGACATTTTTAGGATATACCCCTTTCGTTTTTAACAGATATTTCTAGTTTCAAAATTTAATTTTTTATTTTAAAAAAATATCTTGTTAAAATTTAATATTTTATTAATTTATTTTAGCATTTCGCTTAATATTTTATTATAATGTTTAGCGGCTATCAAGAAAGCAATTTTATTTGCAAATAAATATTTTATTTTAAAAATGAAAAATTTCTATATGTAAATGAAATTCATGGAATTGCGAATAGTTTTAATGTTTAGATTATTTTATAGGAATTTTTATTCCCGAAATATCTCCAACATAAATCTATTTTAGCATAAATAAATTAAAAAAAATTTAAAATTTTTTGTTTTGTAATTATCTAAACAGACATATTTAGATGAGTTTTTTTTATAATTTTGTTAAAATAATCTTACTCTGTTTTTTTAAAATTACAAATAATATAACAATTTTTAGATTTTATTTTTTATATTATTATCAAAATTTTATAAAATAACTTATATTTAAGTAATTTAAAATTTTTTTATATTGTTATATTAGTATGTATTTATTATAATTTTGGATTATTTTAAATGCTTGATACAACGCAACGATTTTGTTTTAAATTTTATTTATTTTTAGTAAATTTTTATTTTTAGTGATTATAAAAACAAGAATTAGGACGATAATATGAGATGAAAAGAATATATTTTTTTGATATAGATCAAACTCTTTATCATAACGATAAAAAAATAATTTTGCCACAAACAAAAAAATTAATTTTAGACTTGGCAAATAAACCTGATATTATTTTAGGGATTGCTACGGGTAGGAATTATCGTAATTTAAACGTTCTAGGAGATTTAATATCTTGTTTCCAATATTTTGTAATTATGAATGGCGCTGTAACTATATCTAAAATTGATGGTATTATTGATGAAAATCCTATTCCTCGGGAATATATTGAGTGTTTTGTTAATAAAATTAAATCTTTTAATATTTTATTAGCCGGTGTTAATGTTGATAAAGAAGTAATTTTGTATAATCCTAATTTATCTGATTTATCTTTGGTTAATTATTATCAAAAAGAATTAAATTATGATTTGGTTTATGATTTAAAATTTATGTCTAAGATATATTTTATGGTTGCTTTAGGTTCGGATGTTAAAAAAATTAGAAATTTTATGAATAATTTAAATTTTTTAAATGTATGTTTTTGGCAAAATCATGTAGATTTAACTGTTAATTATGTAAATAAATATTATGGTATTTCTAAAGTTAAATCCAAATATCCTGATTATCAATTAATTTGTATAGGAGATGGTAGTAATGATGTTGAAATGTTATCTTATGCAGATATTGGTATAGCTATGGGTAATAGTTTATATCCTCGCACTAAAGAAGTAGCTAAATTTATAGCTCCACATATCGATTCAGATCAATTATATGATTTTTTTCAAAAAAATATACTTATATAAATTTTAATAGAAAATTCATTTTATTTATTTAAATTTATAACGTTTAATAAAGTTTATATTTTAGATTTTTAATGAAAAAGTTTTTTAGGAAAAAGGGATTATGGATCAAAAAACACAAGAGTTGCAAATATTTTCTCAAAAATTTAAAGTCTTGAAAGAAAAAGAAAAAGAGATTTTTTCTCGTATTGTTAATAAATTGTTTCAAGTTAATTATTTAACTTCTCAAAAAAATTCTGATTTAAATGATTATAGATTTATTTTATTGCATCAAGAAATGTTTATTTCTTTTTTAAAATTAATAGATTTTGAATTAGAAATTCAAAAACATGATGAAGTTATTTTTATTAAAAATGTTCAACAATTAAATAAATTAAGAATTAAAAAAGAAGAAAGTTTATTGTTATTTTTGTTTAGGATTTTATTCCAAAAAAAGAAAGAATTAGTGCCTTTAAATCATAAAGTGGAAATTTATTTACAAGATATTTATCTTGAATTAAAAAGTATTGGATATACCGAGATGCATAAACTAACAAAAGAAAAAATAAAAAATTCTTTACTTTTGTTTAAACAGTATAACATTATTGATTTTTCTGATTATAATCATTATCTACCTAATGATTTAATTATCCGCATTTATCCTACTATTTTATATTTAATTAATTTAGGTATGCTGCAATATTACCAAGAATTATTTACTACGAATGTGACTAATTAAAATGAAAAAATTAACAAAAATACAATTAGTTAATTGGCATTTTTTTTCTTTTCAGATTATTGATATTGAGTCTAATACTTTGGTTTCTGGGGAAAATGGTTCTGGTAAATCCACTTTGTTAGATGCTTTGCAATATGTTTTAATAGGAGAACGCAATCATGTAAAATTTAACATAGCAGCAAATGTTAATGCTAAACGTTCTTTGGAAAGTTATATGCGTTGTAAAATCGGAGCTGAAAATAAAGAATTTTTAAGAGATCAAGATGTAATTACACATATTTTATTAGAATTTTATGATAATGTTAATAAAAAATATAGTATTTTCGGATGCGTTTTAGAACTTTCTCGTAGTAGTAATTTAAAAGAAAAATTTTATTTTATAGAAAATATTCAATTTATTAATGGTATGTGTGTAGAAGATAATCAACCAAAAACACAAAAACAACTTCTTCTTTTTTTACGCCAATATGTTCCTAATTTTAATTTTTTTGATACTAAAAAGCAATATCAAAACGCTATAAGTAATTATTTAAACATTAATATGACTAAATATATTCAAATGTTACCTAAAGCTTTAGCTTTTAAACCACTTAATTTACAAAATTTTGTTTTTGAATTTTTATTAGAGCCTAATCCTGTAAATATTTCTAGTTTAAAAAATAGTTTTAAACAATTAAAAAAATTAGAACTTCAAATAGAATTTGAAAAAAATAAATTATTTCATTTAACTAATATTATAGATGCTGATAAAAAATTTATTCATTTAAAAGACCAAATTCAAATTTATCAATGCCTTTTATATCAGATACAAATTAAAAAAAATCATTTTTATTTTAATTATTATCAGTCTAAGAAAGAAGCGGATGAATTAAGTTTAAAAAAATTATTATTTAAGAAAGAAAAAATTAATTTAACTATAGAAAATTTAAATAATGAATTAGCAGTTTTAAAATCTAATGATAAAAATTTATTTTTAAATAATTTGCAAAAAGATTTAGTATTTTATCAAAATATTGAAAAAAACTTAAATAACAAAATTAATTTATTTCAAAGTCAGATTAATCAAGAATTAACAAATTTAAAACAGTTACAAGATTTATTTTTATTTGAAATCGATAAAGATAGTATTAATTTTATAAGTAATTTTTTGAACTTAGAGTTTTCTGAAACGAAATTAAGTTTACCGAGATTAAAGATTATTTTGGAGAAGCTATCTGTGTTTATATCAAAAGAAATAATTAATTTTAATATACAAAAAAATGATTTTAATAAAATTATTTTAGATTTACAGAAAAAAATTTCCGAAAAAGAAAATGATTGTCGTGTTCTTTCTTCTGTTAGATCTGTTTATCCTAGGCACATACAGAAATTAATTGAAATTTTAAATGAAAAATTAAGTGATTTTTATAATTTGTCAGTATTTATTTATCCTTTATGCGAATTAATAGATATTAATGATAATTTATGGAGAAATGCTATAGAAGGTTTTTTGGGAAATAGAAAATTTAATTTGTTAATAGAAGAAAATTATTTTGATCAGGCATTAAAAATATATAGAAATTTACCGCAATCTTTAGATAATAATTTTTATGACATAGGATTAGTTAATGTAGCACAAATACCTTTAATAAAAGATAATGCTAATAGTTTATCTACTAAAATATCTTCTAGTAATCAAAACGCTTTGAAATATATCCGTTTACTTTTATCTAATATTATATGCGAGTTAGATTCTTTAAATTTAAAAAAACACAAAACAGCTATTACTCCTGATTGTTTAGTGTATAGCCAATATACTTTAAGAAAAATTAATCCAAAACTTTATCAATTCCCATATATCGGTAATAATTCTATTAAGATGCGTGAAAATTTGTTTTTGTCGGAAATTCAAAAATCTAAATCTTTGATATTCAAACATAAAAGTGAATTATCTAAATATCAAGAAATTCTTAATTTATTGAATAAAAGTCAATTAGCTAATATTTTAAGTTCTGATAATTTTAATTTATATTCGGAATTATTTTCTATTAAAGATAAAATAAAAAAAATTTATAAACAAATAAATGAATTAAAATCCGATTTAAGATTTCAATGTGTAGAAGATAATTTAGTTTCTTTGATGGAACAAAAGAAAAATAATAATGAACAGTTAGAACAAATTTTATTTAAAATGGCGGAATTAAAGAATAATTTGCATCATTATGAATCTGAAAATATAAAGGTAAGAGTTACTTTATCAGAATTAAATCAAAAATTAGATATTTTCAAGAATAAAATTAATTCTCCTGCTATAGAAGATAAAATTAATATACATTTATACAATTATTGTCAAAAATATAACGATAATTACGAATTAATTTTAAGTAAAGTTAATGATTATTTAAAAAATATAGAACAACAAAAATTAACTCAACAAATAGAGTTAATAAATAAAATGCAGCTTTATTTAAAAACATATAACATTTCTCATATTGAAGCTAAATTAGAAAATTTGGAATATTTTTACCAAGAATATCATTCTATTAATTCTCAAAATTTATCATCTTATGAACAAGAAGCTAAAGAATTAACTCATAAAACAGAAATAATTTTTAAAGAAGAGTTTATTAATAAACTAAAAGAAAGTATAGATAATACTAAACAACAAATTCACAAATTAAATAAATTATTAAATGATAGACCTTTTGGTAATGATAGTTATCAAATACTTATTAAACCTTCTAATGACCCTGATTATAAAAAGTATTATGATGTGATTTCTAGTTATGAAAATAATGAATCTCAGAATGAGTTATTAGAAAGAGGATTAATGTGCGAAAATACTTTATTAGAAGAATTATTTGATAAAATAATTTCTTTTGAGGAAGGTTATGAGGATATAGCAGAATCTTTTTTAGATTACCGTAACTATATGACTTATGATATTCAAATTAAAGATATTAATAATAATTATTCTTTGTTTTCAAAAATTTTTCGTGAAAAATCTGGAGGAGAGACTCAAGTACCTTTTTATATTATTATGTCTATTTGTTTTGAACAATTGATAACTAGTTCACAAAATAATCAAGGTTGTTTAGTTTTGTTTGATGAAGCTTTTAATAATATGGATGAAGCCAGAATAGAAGGTATGATGTGTTTTTTTAATTCTTTAAAGATTCAATTTATTATGGCTATTCCGCCGCAAAGAATTGTAGATATTTCTCCTTATGTACAAACTAATTTGATTATTATTAAAGATAATAATCATGTGGTTGTCGAAAATTTTACAAGAAATGTATTGAATTTTTAGGTTTTTATTTTTTTAAAATGAATAATTTGTTAAAATTTTTAGTAATTTTTACGATTTGATATCTTATTTATTATTAATAGGTTATTTTTTCATTTTCTAAAATCAATTAATTTATATTTTTTTAATTTTTAGTTTATATTTAATTACAATTATAAGTTTAGTATTAATTTTAAGGTTTTATGATTTTGAATATTATTTTTTTAATTTCGTTATATTTAATGAGAAAAGTTATTATTTTAGACATTTGGTATTTGTTCATATTTTTTATTTTTTCTTGATTACATAAGATAGAGAGGTTAATTTTTTGGTTTTTTTGTCTTAATTTTAATAAACGTAATAAATAATCATGTTGTTTTGGTGTATAATGATGTTTATTCCAGTATTGAGTTTTATAAGACGATTTATCGTTTTCGTGTAAATTTAACCAATCATTAGCGATAGCAAAACAATTATCTTCATTTCCTTTAAATAAACATTTAGCTGTTTTTGGTTCTTTTTTTCCTCCTATAGCTATATAAAAATCTTTATAATTAGTTATATAAGCCCAAGCATGAAACCCTGCTATATAATGCTTTCCTTTGTTTGTGAGATCATACCATTCAAAATTTGAATTTTTTAATATATCATATTTTTTCATTTTAATATCTTTAGTGAACTGTATTGTTTTTGGTTCTCTTGTATTTAATGATATATTATTGGAATTCTGTTGAGTTAATTTTTTTTTCTTTTTGGAATCATATGGAGATAAATATTCGAATAAATTAGGATTATTTTGGATAGATGTACCAAAATCTAATACAATACAATCTTTTTTGGTAATATGAGGATATTTTGTATGGTTAACAAGTCTTAAACCACGACCAATCATTTGTTCGATGGTAGATTTAAAAGAACTTGGGCGTAACAACACTACACAGGAAACAATTTGACAATCCCATCCTTCTGTTAGCACATTAACGTTGATAATAACTTGAATTTTTTCTTTATCAAAATTTTTTAAGATAATGTTTCGTTTTTCGATGTTATAATGTCCTGTAATTAATTGAGCCTTAATTCCGGCTTTTTGAAATGTTTCTGTAATATCGTAAGCATGTTTAATATTGGCGCAAAAAATTACAGTTTGACGATTTTGAGCATATTTTTTCCAATAAGAAATTACTTCTGAATTAATAACAGTTGTATTTATAATTGCTGCCACTTTATTTAAATCATATTCTTGATTTTTTTGATATAAATTATATATTTTTTCTTTAATACCGACATCTCTAATAAACACTTCTGGTTTCACTAATAACCCTGCTTTAATTAATTCTTTGATTGTAATTTGGGCTGTAATTTCTGGAAAAATTTCTTTTAATTTTTTTTTATCACCTCTTATAGGAGTAGCTGTTACACCAAGAATTTTACAACTAGGATTGTATTTCAAAAAATGATCAATAATTATTTTATAAGTATTTGCTGCAGAATGATGTGCTTCGTCTATTATTAACATATCTATATTAGGATTTTCAGGAAGATTTTTAGCTAAAGTTTGTACCATGGCAAAAATTACTTGAGAATCCCATTTTTTAATTTTTGCATTAAAATAACATGTTGTAATATTTGGATTAATAGTTTCAAAAGCTTTTTTATTTTGTTGCATTAATTCGTCTCTATGAACTAACACACAAGCTTTTTCGATTGACTTTATTTGAAAAAAATGTTTTAAAATAAAAGAAAACATAATTGTTTTTCCTGAGCCTGTTGGAGCTACAAGTAAAGTAGTTTGTTGGTTATCAAAAACTTTAATAATTTTATCAGTAAGCTGTTTTTGTATTTTGTTCAGTAACATAAAAAAAGCAATCCTTTTTGATTTATGTTAACATTATATATTTCTATTTATTATTAACATTTATTTGTCTTTATAGATTAATTATAATTAATAAAAATGATTTAAAATATTGATTAATAAAATATTAATATTTTATTTTAGCTAGGAATTAATTCTATTTATGTTAAATTATTTTAAATAATGTAAAGTATGAGATTTTTTTATTATTTAAAATAATTTATGGTTTTCGATAATTGATTAATATATTAAAAATTTATAAATCTATAAACATATTAACAATTATTTTTAAAATATATAAATTAATAAATTTTATGAATAAATATCGATAAAAATCAGACGTACAATTTATAATTGTGTTGCACATTATAATTTAAAAATTTAAATTTTCTAATTGTAATTTTATAAACAATAATGATTTATTATTTTTCTTAATATATTCTTTAAATATTTTTTAATAATATGAACTGTTTATTTTGCATTATTTTAAGGTTATTTTTAATTATTTTTAAAATTATAAAGAACTTTTAAAATTATAAGGAAAATAATTAAATTATATTTAAAACTGATTTAATGTTTTTTAGTATCATTTATTTATAATATTTGCATTTTTTTTTTTTTTAAGTTACGATAAAAAGTAGCTTTGAAATTAATATAGCTTTATGTTACTAGTTAAAAAGGAATTATTTTCAATATTATTTGATAATAATTTTTTTTAATCGGATACGATTAATTTGTGTTAAATATATTTTATTTTAGATTTTTATATAAGTATATTTTTAATTTTACGCTATGCATTGAATTAATTTATTTTTTAAAAATAATACATTTTTTATTATTCTTATATATTTTTGATGATAAATTGTAAAATTAAATTTATTTTTATATATTTTATTTAATTTTCAATAAAATAGGCATTTTAGTGACTAATATTTTTTAATATTAGTCACTTTTGTATTTATTTATTCGTTTTTTAGTATCTTGATAAAAAAATAGAATATTGATTTATGGTTTAATTATTTTGGCCATAATACGAATAATTTTAGTAATCTAATTATTAATTTACGTAAAAGAAAGGTAGGTTTTGAATATATTTAAATGAAAAAAAATAGTAAATTTATACAAATTATTGTTAGTTTATGTATTTTTAGTTTGATTATGTTATGTTTATCTTTTTTTTATAAATCGATGTTAAAAGATATGTTTTTTTTATATATATATTTAATTTTGAAAATTATATTGGGCTTGTTATTATTGATTTTTAGTGTTTATTTTTTTATTTTATCTGAAGAATTTATAGTCGGCGGTTTAGAAAGTAATTTACTTTTTTTAGATAAAGTTTTTTTTTACAATCGTTCGGAAAATAAACAAAATTATTTTTTTAGCAATCCTTTAGGTATTATAATTTCTCGTTTAATTATTATGTTTTTATGCGGTTTTTGGTTACCTAATACTTTCTTTTTTTTATTTACTACTATTTTATTTAATTTAGTGTTTACTTGGTCTATTAAATTTTTGTCTAAATGTTCTATAAATAAAAGTTTTTTTATCAATTTATTTCCTGTTTGTATTAAAAAAAATCATGTTTTAAAACTTTCAATTATTTCTTTAATTATAAGTTTATGTATAGGGATTGGTTGTGGTTTAATTTTTTCTAGTGGTTCTTCTACTGGTGGCACTGATATTATATTTTTACTATTAAATCAAAAATTTAATTTTAATTTGCGTTATATTTTGTTTTTTATAGATGGAATTATTATATTTATTTCTTTTTGGATAGATTTATTACGTTATAAATATATGAGAAATTTTATTATTACTAAATATTTTTTTTCTTTTGTAATTTTAATATTGGTGGTTAATTTAATTTCTTTATTTCAATAATAAAAAAAATTTATGTTAAATGTCATCATATTAATTATTTATTAAATTATGATTGTTAGTTAATATTTCGTTAGAAATAATTTTTGTAAAGTATTTTTATTTTTTTAAGAATATACTATTTAAATAGATTTGCAAATAATAAAAAAAGATTTATAATATAGTAGTAATTTTAATTTTTATTGAATTATTAAAGTAACGATCGGTTTTTAATCATAATTGTGTTTAAAATTTTTAATACAAAATTTTAAATTTTAAATCAATTTTAAAATTAAATTTAAATTGGAGTAAAGCGGGATATAGTTATTTATGAATAAAACAAAAATTATTTGCACTTTAGGGCCTTCATGTTATTCTGAAGCAGTTTTGAAAAAAATGATTTTGAGCGGTTTAAATGTTGCTAGATTTAATTTTTCTCATGCTGATTATGATATGAGTAAAAAAATAATTTCTATTATTAGAGCTATTAATCAAGAATTAAACAGATATGTAGCGTTAATGTTAGATACTAAAGGTCCCGAAATTAGAACTCATAATTTTGATGGTGATGTTTTAATACAAAAGGATTCTTTAGTGAGAATTGCTTCAACGGAAGTTTTAGGTAATAGTAAAATTTTCTCTGTAACTTATCCTAATTTTTATAATGAACTAAATATAGGCGATTTTATTAACATTGACGATGGTTACTTATCTTTACAAGTTATCGAAAAAGATAATCTTAAGAAAGAATTAATTACGCAAGCTCAAAATAGTCATTTAGTTAAATCTCGTAGAGGTGTTAATGTTCCTGGTGTTAAATTAAATATCCCTTTTTTATCAAAAAAAGATAAACAAGATATTTTGTTTGCTATTGAACAAAATTATGATTATATTGCAGCTTCTTTTGTTCGTAGTGCCCAAGATATACAAGATATTAGAGATCTTTTGGAATTGAATAAATGTGATAATATTAAAATTATTGCTAAAATAGAAAATCAAGAAGGTATTGATCATATAGATGAAATTTCATCTATTGCGGATGGTGTTATGGTTGCTAGAGGTGATTTGGGTATTGAAGTTGATGGTACTTTAGTTCCGTTATATCAAAGTGAAATTATTGATAAATGTCTTCAAAAAGGTAAATTGGTAATTGTAGCCACTCAAATGTTAGAATCTATGCAAAAAAATCCTCGTCCAACTAAAGCTGAAATTTCAGATGTTTTCAATGCGGTTCGAGAAGGTACAAGCGCTACTATGTTATCTGGCGAAAGTGCTTCAGGGAATTATCCTGTAGAATCTGTTCAATATATGTATAATATTAATAAAAGTGCGGAAAAATTTTTAGATTATGATGTTTTTTTAAATTATTATGAACCTAAAGCTTGGCGAGAAAAATTTTTATTAGGTGCTATTGAGTTAGCTAATATTACAGATACTAAAGCTATTTTAGTAAATAGTTTTATAGATGCTTGTATTATTTCGAAGTTCCATTCTGCAGTACCAATACTAGCTATAGTTGATAATATTAAAGAAGCATCTTGGTTGTCTTTGTATTTCGGTGTTATACCGGTTTTGAACTCTGATGAATTAAAACAAAAAATTATTGATTACAAAATAGAAACCAACCAATTAATTGAAGTTAATTTATCTCAAATTTTGATTAGATAACTCAAGGTTTTTGTGTAATTTATTCAAGGTTTAATATAAATGGTTTAAAATTAAAAATTTTTTAAAAATGAATATTTTAAGTTATTGAAAAAAAATAAAGGAGTTATAATTTTGTCAAAAAAAATAGATGATTTTTTGTATAATGTAGAACAAAAACCTATGTTTCAAGTTTTAGATGAACAAGGTTTTGTAATTAATTCTGAGTTTGAGCCTAATTTATCAAATGAAGAATTGTTAAAAATTTATGAATTTATGGTTTTCACTAGAGAGACTGATACAGCAGCTTTTCAATATCAGCGTCAAGGACGAATGCTTTCTTATGTTTTGAATACAGGTCATGAAGCTTGTCAAATAGGTATTGCAGCAGCTTGCGCGGATAACGATTGGATTTCTCCTTATTTTCGTGATTTAGGTATGTTTTTGTATCGTGGCGTTTCTGTAGAAAATATTTTACTTTATTGGTATGGTAACGAACGAGGTTCAGCAATAGAAGCTCAAAAACGTATTTTACCTGTTAATATTATTATCGGTAGTTCTATTAATATAGGTGCCGGATTAGCCTTAGCTAGTAAATTAGATAATAAAAGGGATGTTACAATAGCAACTATCGGAGATGGCGGTACTGCAAGTGAAGAATTTGCAGCAGGTTTAAATTATGCAGCGGTTTTTCAAGTTCCTTTAGTAGTCGCTATTCAAAATAATCAATATGCTATTTCTACACCTAGAAAAGTAGCTTGTTATGCTGAAAGTTTAGCCCAAAAAGCTATTGCTTTTGGTATACCTGGAATAAGAGTTGATGGTAATGATATTTTAGCAGTTTATACCGCTGCAAAACATTTTATTGAATCTGCGAGAAATGGTAATGGTCCTTCTTTATTAGAATTATATACATATCGTTTATTAGGGCATACTACTAATGATAATCCTTCTTTATATCGTTCTAAGTCTGAAGAAGAAGAATGGTTTAAAAAAGAACCTATTTCAAGATTTCAAAAATATTTAATAAATAAAAATATTTTAACAGATGAATTGATAAATAAAATTAAACAAAATGTGATTGATAAAATTAAAGAAGCTCATAAACGTATTTTAACTTATGCTAATATAGTTGAACCGAAAGAGGTTTTTGAACATACTTATGAAACAATGACTCCTCAATTAAAAATGCAGTTGCATGATTATGAATCATTTTTAAAATCAACAGAAGAAGGGAAATAAAATTATGGCTTTTATGAAAATGAATATGTTAGAAGCTATTAATCATACTTTAGATTATGCTTTAGAAAATATCCCAAAAGTGGTTTTATTCGGGGAAGATGTAGAAAATTTAGGTGGTGTTTTTAGAGTTCTTAAAGGTTTGTATAGTAAATACGGATCTTCAAAAGTTTTTAATACCCCTATTTCGGAATCTAGTATTTTAGGTAGCGGTATAGGATTAGCTTTAGCTGGTTTCCGTCCTATAGCAGAAATACAATTTGAAGGTTTTATTTTTCCAGCTTTACAAGATCTATTTTGTCATGCTGTTAGATTACGTAATCGTACTCGTGGAAAATTTACAGTTCCTATGGTAGTTCGAACTACAATACAAGGAAATATTAAAGCTTTAGAACATCATTCTGAATCTATTGAGGGTATGTTAGCTTCTTTCCCAGGATTGCATGTAGTAGTACCTTCTAATCCTATTGACGCTAAAGGGTTATTGTTATCCGCTATTAAATCTAATGATCCTGTAATTTTTTTAGAACCAAAAGTTTTATATCGTTCCCGTAGAGAAGAAGTTCCTGTAGAACCTTATGAAATAGAAATTGGTAAAGCTCGAGTAGTTAAAGAAGGTTCTGATGTGACTGTAGTAGGGTGGTCATCTGCTATTCCGGTTATTCAAACCGCTATTGAATCTTTAGAACAAAATAATATTTCTGTGGAATTAATCGATTTAAGAAGTATTACTCCTATAGATCAAGAAACTATTATTCAATCTGTTAAAAAAACTGGTAGATTAGTAGTAGCTCATGAAGCTACTAAAACTTATGGCCCAGCAGGAGAAATAATTACTTTAATAAATGAATATGCATTCGATGCTTTAAAAGTTGCTCCTATTCGTATTACTGGTTATGATATTATAACGCCTTTAGCTAGAGGAGAATATCATCAAATTTTAAATCCTGCTAAAATTATTTATTATATTAAAAAGATGTTTAATAAATTGAATAAATAATTCTAACTTTAATTATTATTAGTATTTTGTTTTCTTTATAATATAAAAGAGAAATTATTATAGTTATATTTATATAAAAAAATTCAAGAAAAAAAAGTAGGTTTATTTATTATGGAACATAAAAAAATACAAAAATATGAATTTAAATTTCATGATTTAGGTGAAGGTTTACACGAAGGAACTATTACCAAATGCCTTTGTAAAGTTGGAGATATAGTTAAAGAAGGTCAAGGATTATTCGAAATTGAAAATGATAAATTATCTGATACATTATTATCTCCTGTAGATGGTGTTATTTTAGAAATAAAATGTTCTCCTTCTGATCAAGTAGAGTTAGATCAGGTTTTAGCCGTTATAGAGATAGAAGTTAAAGAATAAATATAATATTTATAAAATAAACAATATAAAAGGGATAAAAATATATGCAAGATTTAGATAAAAAAAATAACACAATTAAAGATCTTGAAAAAATCGAAGTTAAGAAAATTTCTAATTTACGTAAAACTATAGCAAAGCAAATGTCTATCGCCAAAGCTATTATTCCAGATGTTACTTTAATGGAAGAATTTAATATGAATAAAGTTGTGGATTTGAGACAAGATTTGAAATCGCAAAATCCAACATCAACCATAAAACTTACTTATTTAGCTTTTGTTGCCAAAGCTTTAGTTAAATTATTAATAAAATTTCCTATCTTCAATTCTACTTTTGATGATCAAAAGGACGAAATTATAATTAAAAAATATATTAATTTGGGTATAGCTGTAGATACTGATGACGGTTTAATTGTTCCTAATATTAAAGACACTGATAGTTTAAATATTTGGAAGATTGCAGAATCGATTCAAGATTTATCTCAGCGTACTCGTGATAAAAAATTAGTTTATAAAGATATTAATGATGGAACTTTTACTTTAAGTAATTGGGGTACTTTTGGAGTTTCTTATGGTACTCCCGTGATTTATTTTCCTCAAGTAGCTATTTTAGGTATGGGTTTAATGAAATTAAAACCTATTGTTTTAGAAGATGGTAATATTGGAAAAGCTTATATGTTACCTTTATCTTTGAGTTTTGATCATCGTATTATAGATGGTGGTATAGCATCTAGATTTTTAAATGCTTTTAAAGATTTATTTAACAACCCATCGAATTTAATTGAATAAAAAATATTTAATATATTTTATTTTTATTAATTTTTACAAAATTTATTTTAATTTTATGAATTATAAAATTAATAATTTTTTAAAAAATCCTAGTTTGTATGTTTTTGTAATTTTTAGTTTTATGATAATATCAAGTTAATAGTCGTTAATGGATTTTTTAAATTTATTTAAACAAAAAAAATTATTTTTAATTGTAAAGCGAGTTTTTAATGATATGCAACAAATATATGATATTTTAGTTATAGGTGGAGGACCAGGCGGTTATGTATCGGCTATTAAAGCTGCTCAATTAGGTGCTAAAGTAGCTTTAATCGAGAAACATAAAGTAGGTGGTATTTGTTTAAATTATGGTTGTATACCTACAAAAGCTTTTTTAAAAAGTGCTAAAGTTTGGGATTTATGCAAAAATGCTAGTAAATTTGGATTGAATAATATAGGCGAAATATCTTTTGATTGGAAATCTATTTTACAACGTAAAGATAAAATTGTTCAAAATTTAACTAATGGTATAGCTTTCCTTTTAAAAAAAAATAAATTAATTGATTTTTATTCAGGTGTAGCAGAAGTTGTAAATGCTTATCAAGTGGTTGTAGATAATCAAATTTTGAATACTAAAAAACTGATTATAGCAACCGGTTCTCATGCTTTTATACCTCCTATACCTGGCGCTAAAGAATCGTATTTGGATAAATATTTGTATACTAGTAAAGAGTTAGTGCAATTAGAGACTTTTCCTAAAAAAATAATTATTATAGGTGGAGGAGTGATAGGCGTCGAATTTGCAACTATCTTTAATAAATTTGGAGCTGAAGTAATTATTTTGGAAAAACAAAAATCCATTATAAGTGCTATGGATAGTGATATTATAACCGCTTATACTAAAAATCTTAAAAATGCTAATATTAAGATTATGACAGAAGCTAATGTAATTAAAATTGATAAAAATATTGTTTATTATGAATATCAACAAAAAATATATCACGATACAACAGATATTATTTTGATGGCTGTGGGAACCAAACCAAATTTAATAGGTTTGGATAAATTGAAATTAACTATGGATAGAAATGGTATTTTAACTGATAATTTTTTACAAACGTCTATACCGGATGTATATGCTATTGGAGATGTTAATGGTAAATATATGTTAGCTCATGTTGCAAGTCACGAAGGTATTATAGCTACACATCATGCTTTAAATTTACAGGATAAAATAAAACCTATTAATTATGAACATGTTCCTTCGTGTATTTATAGTTTTCCTGAAATAGCTTCTATTGGCTGTACAGAACAACAAGCTAAAGAACGTAATTTAAATTATAAAATATCCAAAATGCCTGTTCAAGCTATAGGTAAAGCTCATGCTGATGGCGATTTAGAAGGTTTTGCCAAGTTAATTGTTGAAAAAAATACACTTAAAATTTTAGGTATGCATATTTATGCTTATAATGCTACAGAATTAATTACTGAAAGCGGTACTTTAATGGCATTTAATGGCACAGCATATGATGCTATGGAAGTAATTCATCCTCATCCTACCTTAGCAGAATTAAATTTAGAAACTTTTTTAGGGGCCGTTGATAAACCTATTCATTTATAAATGATAAATGTTTGTTTTTTAAAATAATTTTTATATTTTCAGGGGATTAATAAATCCCTCCTGAATAATTTAAATAGTAATAATTTTTAAGAATTATAATGTTTATTTAAGTCATTTTAATATTATCAGGTTTATTTATTAAATTTCTTGGAAAAATTGTTTATAATAAATTCAATTCATATAAAAATTTTATAATATATTTTTGTTAATATTTCATTTATATATCAGCGAATTATTTTTTAAATAAAATATTATTAATTAGCCGTGGTATAAGTTTAAGGATCGATTTTATGAAATTGTTTTATAAATAGAAATTTAAAAGGATTACTGTTGGTTTTTAAAATTATAAACTGATGAGATAACTTTACCAAAAAATTTATTTGATTATAATAATTTAGATTTATTTAAACATAAAATTTAATTTGTATCATTATTATATATATTGTTAATATAAATATTAAGGAAAAACTCGAAATTATATTTTTTTAGATTGAAATATTTTAAACAATAAATATCGGAATGTTTAATTTTTTTATATCGCATTTACAAAAGTTAATTTTAACAAAATATTAGGCATTGGATCTTTTTGAGGATGATCGGTTTATTTTTGTTAAGTTTAATTTTAAATATTATAAAAATTTATATTTGGTGAGTTTTGTATTATTTTTTGAATTTGCAAAACAAGGGAATGGGAGTGTTGTGATTAAAAATATGTTATTAATTGATACTCATACGCACTTGAATTTAAATGACTATGAAGGGGATTTAAACGAAGTTATCGCTAAAGCACATCATCAAGGAATTAAATATTTTGTTGTTCCAGGTTTAGATTCTAAAACTAATGCTAAGGCTTTTCATTTAGCTTTAGAATATGAATGCATTAAAATTGCAGTCGGTATACATCCTTGTTATTGGCATGATGAAGATCCTATGACTATTCAACAATATTTAAGATTGCCACAAGTTGTAGCAGTAGGTGAGATTGGTATTGATTTATATAGGGATAAAACTTCTTTACCTATTCAAAAAAAAAATTTACAAATTCAATTAGATTTGGCAATTAAATATAATTTACCTGTTATTTTGCACGCCAGAGAAGCTTTCGAAGAAGTTTATAAAATTTTATTACCTTATAAAAATAAAATTAAAGGGGTTTTTCATTGTTTAGTTAATAATTTAGAAGAGGCCCAAAAGGCTGTTGATTTGGGGTTTTATGTAGGTATTGGTGGTATTGTTACTTATAATAAAGCTTTGATAGCTCATGAAATAGCTCAAAAAATACCATTAGAAAAAATATTATTAGAGACTGATTCTCCGTTTTTAACACCCTTTCCTTTGGAAAAAACACAACGTAATGAACCTGCTTATTTAAAAATTATTGCTGAAAAAATTGCTTTTTTACGACAAATAAGTTTTTCTGATGTCGTTCAACAAACAACTCAGAACGCTAAAAATCTTTTTTTAATTGATAAATTATAATTATCAATTTTAGAGGTTACTATTTGTTTAAGTTTATAAAAGAGAAGGATATTAATTTTTATATGTCAGATGATTCAAGTAAATTAATAGATATTCAACAAGATTCTATATCTTGGCATGAACATAGAAATAATTATATTAATGCTTCTGAAGTAGCGGCTATAATGGGTTTAAATCCTTTTGAAAGTGTTAAGTTATTATTTAAAAGAAAATTATTCCAAGAGAAAATAGAAGTAAATGAAGCTATGCGTCGTGGACGTCGTTTAGAACCTGAAGCTAGATTTTTTTTTAATTCAGTTCGTCAAATGAATTTTGTTCCAGCTGTTTTTGTAAAACAATTTATGTCTGCTTCTTTAGATGGTTGGAATTCTGAATCTCGAAGTATTTTAGAGATTAAATGTCCTATTTCCTGCGATACTGCTTCTTGGAAAGAATTTTTTTTAAATGATAAAATACCAAAATTTTATTATGCGCAAATTCAAGCTCAACTTTATTGTTCTAATGCGGATAAAGCTTTTTTTTTGGTATATTATACTTATCAACATTCTAAAGTTATAGAAGTTTATAGAGATTTAGAGTTTATTAATAATATGTATAATAAATGTTTTAATTTTTACAAATTATTTAATGAAGCGAAGCAAATTTTGAAAAAATTGAGTGATTTAAAAAAAATTAAGGAATCTTTAAAATTATAAAAAATTAAAAATATAATTTTGATTTTTATATTAAAATTTTAGAGATTATTTTTTTTAATTTATTTATATTTATTGATTAAAAATTTATTATTTTTAGGCCAATTTATTTTGAATTTTATTATTAGACAAATTATGATAATTAAAAAACATAATAATAATAAATATTTATCTTGTGGCCTAGGATAGGCATAAACTTCATTCCAAGCATCATTGATTTGTTTTTTAGTTTGGACATTATATTTATATATATTGTCTTTGTCGTTTATATTTATTTTTAATGAGTTATTATTTTCGTTTATGTTTTGGTAAGGAGAATCATATCCTACAAAAGAAGTGTTTTGTTTGAGATTATCATTTTTTAATAAAAAATTGATAAAATCATATGCTCCTTTAGTATTACTACCTTTGGGTAAAACTAAACTATCTACCCAAATATTTGTTTGATAAATATTATTTTCGTGATCATTGAAATCATAATATTCAAGATTCGGATTTTGTTGCATTAGATATCTAGCATCTCCTGAATAAGTAACAGCTATATCGTAACGTTCTTGATTTGCTATACGCATATTATCTAAAATTTGATCTGTAACAAAAAATAAATTTTTATTTTTTTGTTTTAAATTTAATAACCAATTTTTAGCTTTATTAATTTCTGTTGGATTAGCTTGACTTATATTACCTTGGGTTGCTTTTAATCCAATAAATATTCCTTCAAAAGGGTTATTATATAATGCTACTTTATAATCATTATTTTGTAATAATTGTGTCCAATGTTTGCTGATTTGGTCTTTAGTAATTTTTTGTTTATTATATAAAAAACCTAGTTTTCCCCAAAAATATGGAATAATGTATTCTTTGATATTTATAGGTAATTTATCTTTTTGGATTTTTTGAAAATTTTCGTTTAATTCAGGATAATTAATTAATTTATTTTTATCTATTTTATTAAGATAATTATCTTTTAATTGTTCTATAGCATATTCGCTTAAAATGGCAATATCATAAACATCACCTGTTTTTATTTTATTGATAGCTATTTCGTTAGATGAGAAAAAATTTTGTTTAATCACAAAATCATTTGATTTATTGTTATAATCTGAAATAATTTTAGGATCAATATATTCGCCCCAATTAAATAATATTATACTTTGTTTAGCAGAGTTGTGATATGTAATTCTATATAAATTTGCTATAAAAATTATAAATAGACACCATATTATAATTATTATTTTTTTCTTAGTACTCATATTTTATTTTTTTTTATAGAATGACAATGAAAAATTATTTTTACTAAGATAAATAAAATTAGAAGTGACGATAAAGCGTTAATAGTAGGATTAATAGTGCCTTTTAAACTGTATATATAAGCTGAGATATTTTGGAAATCAGAACCTCCAGCAAAATAAGAAATAATAAAATCATCAAAAGATAAAGCAAATGCTATGCTTGCTCCGGCTATAATAGAATTTTTTAATTGAGGTAAAATTATTTTAATTAAAGTTTGCCATGGTGTAGCGCCTAAGTCATAAGCTGCTTCAATCGTATCTACATCTAGATTACAACATTTACTGTAAATTGTTACTAATACATAGGGGACGCTAAAAGAAATATGCGATAATAACATACGCCAAAAACCGTTGTTTAACCTCATAAAACTAAATAGAACAAATAAAGATAAAGCATTTATTATTTCGGGTATAATAATAGGAAATTGGTTAGTGGATAAAATTATTTTTTGCCATTTTTTATTATAATTCATTAAAGAAATGGCTGCTAAAGTTCCGATTATAGTTGATATAATGGTAGACAATAAAGCTATTTCTAAAGTTACTATTATGGCTTTTTTAACGGATTCATCTTGTGTTATTTTTCGATACCATTTAAAACCGAATTTATTAAAATGTATTAATGAGGCTATCCTACCTTCATTTTCGTTAAAAGAGAAAATTATTAAAGATATAATTGGGAGATAAATAAAAATTAACATTGCTGTTAAATATATGTATAACATATTTTTTTTTAGGTTAATTTTCATAATTATGTTTTTTCTCCTTTATTATATTTTTGATATTGATTTTTAGGACAAAGTTTTAAAATTATTAACATCATGATGGTTAAATTAATAGCTATAACACAAGCGCTTTTCGTTTCATCATTTAAAAAAATTTTATTTTCTATTAATTCACTTATTACCATGACATTAGTAGGTCCTAAATATTTCGGTACAATAATGTTAGTTACTATTTGTAATAAAATCAAAATAGTTCCCGTAATGATACCAGGCAATGACAAAGGGAAAATAATTTTTTTAAAAATTTGTTGTTCATTGGCTCCTAAATCTTTTGCAGCTTCGATTAAACCTTTATCTATTTTAGAAATATTTAGGTAAATAGATAAAAACATATAAGGTAAAAAGAGATATAAAAAACCAATAAACATTGCTATGTTAGTTTCTAATATATTAATTTTGAAGAATTTTTCGGTTAAAGATAAAATTTGTACTAAAGCTTGTATTTTTAAAATCATATTAATCCAAATAGTACCGTTAATTAATAGAACTATAATAGGTTGCATTAAAGGATTTAATTGGGCAACACAATACGCTAATGGATAAGTAATAATAATAACAAAAAAAGTAGCTATAATAGAAATAGCAATAGATCTTATTATTATGTAAATAAAATTTAAATTAGTGTAAAAATTATAATAGTATTTAACTGTGAAAACAATTTTAAGAATTTTGGTATCATCATATTCTTGGATTGAGTCAAAACAAATTATTAATATCGGCATAATAATTAAAAAAAATATAATAATTAAATACGGTAAAGCTAACCATTTATAGAATTTATGGGATTTATTTTTAAAAATATTGTTCATTTTAAATTTACCATGTTTCCATAATATGAATATCTTCTGGATTAAAAGAAATTCCTATTTTAGTATTTTTTTCAATAAAATCGGTAGTATGAATTAAATAATTTCTATATTTAGTCTGAATAATTACTTCCCAATAAACCCCTTTAAATGATATAGAATGTACTATACCTGTAATTAAACCATCTTTATAATCAACAATATCTATATCTTCCGGTCTTATAACTATATCGACTATTTGATTTTTGCGAAAACCATAATCTATACAACGGAATTCTTTGTTATCGAATAAAACTACGAAATCATCTTTCATAATGCCGGAGATTAGATTAGATTCTCCAATGAATTGAGCTATAAATTTGTTGGCTGGTTCATTATAAATATCTTCAGGATTCCCTATTTGTTGAATAGCACCTTGTTTTATAACTACTATTTTATCACTCATAGTTAAAGCTTCAGATTGATCATGCGTTACTACTATAAAAGTAATACCGAAAATTTTTTGCATTTCTTTTAATTCGTATTGCATTTCTTGTCTTGATTTTAGATCTAAAGCTGCTAAAGGTTCATCAAATAAAGCTACTTCAGGTTCATTTATTAAAGCTCTAGCGATAGCTACTCTTTGTTGTTGACCGCCGGATAATTGGTAAATATTTCTATTTTCAAATCCTTGTAAACCCACTAATTTTAGATAATGTAAAACTTTGTTTTTGATAAATTCTTCTTTTGTTATGGCGCATAATAATTTCTGATGTAATTGGCTTAATATTAATTGTTGTTGGTTTTGAATAATTTTTATTTCTTCTTTTAAATCTATTTTTAATTGTCTAATTTTAGGATTTTCTTTATAAAATGGCCACCATGAAAGTAAATAATTTTTATTTAAGCTATCTTGAATTATTTTTATTTTATGTTTATACTGTTCTTTAATTAAATTAATTTTTTGCTCTGTGATTCGATTAATGCTTTTTATTTTTTGTTTAGTTTCATAATTTAAATCTTTTACTCTTAAACCGAAAGCTATATTTTCTAAAACATTCAAATGAGGAAACAAGGAATAATTTTGAAATACTGTATTAATTAATCGTTTGTGCGGGGGAACATTTAGAATACTTTTATTTTTAAAAAAAATATCTCCACTACTACAAGTATCAAAACCTCCTATGATTTTTAAAATAGTGGTTTTACCGCATCCTGAAGGCCCTAATATAGTTACAAATTCATTGGTTTTAATTTTTAAATTAATATCTTTTAAAATTATTTGATTATTTATAACTTTAGTAATATTTTTTAGTTCTATCAAATTAGTCATATATATTATCTACCCCCCTTTTTTATGCTAATCAAGCTAATAAATAATAAAATTAATTGGTTTATAAATTTTTCCAAAAATATTATTATCATTTATTTGCTAAAATAGCTAAAAAAGCTTGTTGAGGTAATTTTACTTTTCCTAAAGCTCTCATTTTCTTTTTTCCAGCTTTTTGTTTTTCTAATAATTTCTTTTTTCTAGTATGATCTCCGCCATAACATTTGTCTGTAACATTTTTTCTTAAAGCTTTTATATTTTCTCTTGTTATAATTTTTTTTCCAAGAGCCGCTTGAATTGTTATTTCGAACATTTGTTTAGGTATTAATTCTTTTAATTTATTACAAATTATTTTACCCTTAGTATAGGCAAAATCTTCATGTACTACTAAAGACAACGCATCAACAATTTCAGAATTTAATAAAATATCCATTTTTTTTAATTTACTTGGATAGTAATTTTCCATTTGATAATCAAAAGCAGCATATCCTTTGGTTGCAGATTTTAATTGATCAAAATAATCATAAATAATTTCACTGAAAGGCAATAAATATGTTAAGATTGTATTTTGATTTTCTAAATATTTGATATTTTGTAAAATACCTCTTTTATTTTGTGTTAATTTCATTACTGGACCTATGTATTGCTCTGGGCACGTTATAAAAGCTTTAACAAAAGGTTCTTCGATTTTTTCGATTGCTTGATTTTGAGGCCATTTTTGTAGATTATCTATAATAATTTTTTGATTTTGTTTGGTGTAAACATGGAAAATGACTGAAGGCGCAGTAATAATTACTTCGATTTTGAATTCTCGAATAATTCTTTCTTTAATAATATCCATATGTAATAAACCTAAGCAACCAATTCGAAAACCCATTCCTAAAATATTAGAATTAGATTTTTCATAAATTAAAGATGAATCATTTAATTTTAATTTTTGTAATGCTTCTTGAAGGTTAATATATTGTTTATGTTCGGCAGGGTAAAATCCACAAAAAACTACAGGGTTAATAACTTTATATCCTGGCAAAGCATTTACTTGGATATTTTTATTTAAAGTAATAGTATCACCTATTTTAACGTCATCAATATTTTTAATAAAAGCGGTTAAATAACCTACATCTCCTGTAGTTAAAAATGGTTTTATAACGGGATTTGGTTGAAAAGTACCTACCTCGATAACTTCATAAATAGCTTTACTTTTTATAAAACGTATGCGATCTCCTTTTTGGATAGTTCCGTTAATTATTCTAATATGAGGTATTACTCCTTTATAATTATTAAATTTTGAATCAAAAATTAAAGCTTGTAAGGGAGCTTCAGGGTCTCCTTTAGGATAAGGAATTTTTTTTATAATTGTTTCTAAAACATCTTGAATTCCTGCACCTGTTTTCCCGCTAGCTAATATAATTGAATTTATATCGATTTTTAGAAGATTTTGAATTTCTTGTTGAATTTTAGGTATATTAGCGTTTGGTGCGTCTATTTTATTTATGACAGGTATAATTATAAGTTTATTTTCTAAAGCTAATTCTAGATTTGATACAGTTTGAGATTGTATTCCTTGAGTAGCATCTACTACTAATAATGCTCCTTCGCATGCTGCTAACGAACGTGAAACTTCATATCTAAAATCGCTGTGACCTGGCGTGTCAATTAAATGCATAATATATTCTTGTTTTTGCAAATTATGATATTTTATTTGAATAGCGTTTAATTTTATAGTTATCCCCCTTTCTTGTTCTAAAGCCATTGAATCTAAAAATTGAGGTTTCATTTCGTGTTTTTTAATAGTATTTGTTATTTCTAAAATTCTATCAGCTAAAGTAGATTTACCATGATCTATATGTGCAATAATAGAAAAATTTCTTATTTGTTTTTGTCTTTGTTTGATTTTATCAAAATCCATGCTTTTTTATACAATCGACTTTCTTTATCATTTATATAATCATTAAGAATTTTTTTATGTTATTGGTGTAATTACGTATTTAGTATTATACAATAAAAAAAATTTATATAGATAAATTAGATTTTAAATTTTTATTAATTTTGCTTACTATATTAACATTTTTTTATTATAAATTTTGAGATTTTTTATATTTTTTAATTTATATTTTAGTTAATAATTATTAATATATTAAAAAAATCTTTTTATTTACTAAATAATGATAAAAAATAAATTATTTTTCGAAAAATTTATATTTATGTTTTAATATATTTTTTTTAATATTGATAAGTTATGTTATTTATTGAATTTTTAGTTTATTTATGATAATTGTTAATTTAATATAAAAGCTATTTTTTTTATTGGAATTATATTATTTATTTTTATTTTGTCTAACTAAAGAAACATAATTAAGGTATCTACTTTTAGTAATTAATCCTTTTTGATAATTTTCTATGATTTTACATTGTTTTTCTTCTATATGTAAACAATTATTTCCGAAAAAACATTGTTCAGATATAGAGCAAAAATCTGGGTAAAAATTTTTAATTTCATGATTTTTTAAATTTGATAATTTTAACTTAGAAAAACCAGGTGTATCCGCTAAATAACCTTGATGGCACATATATAATTGGGAACTAGTTGTTGTATGTTTTCCTTTAAGTGAATGCATAGAAATCGATTGAGTTTTCACATTAAGAGAGGTTAAATTATTAAATAAAGTGGATTTACCCACACCAGTTTGCCCTGCTAAAATAGTTGTTCTATTTTTTAATGTTTTAATTATAGAATTTATAGTATTTTTTTGTTTAGCATTAATATATATTACAGAATACCATTTTTCATAATATGATAATTGAGGTTGAATACATTTAAGTTCTTCTTTAGTTATTAAATCTTTTTTAGTTAAAATTAAAATTATTTTAATATTTAACTTTTGTAAAATAATTAAAAATTTATCTAATAACTTAAAATCTATTGTAGGTTCAGTTAAAGAAAAGATTAATAGTACTTGATCAATATTGGCTATATTCGGTCTTTCTAATTCGTTTTTACGTTTTTGCACATTAATAATAAAAAATTTGTTTTGTTTTGATTCATATTCTACTACATCTCCGATTTTAATAGGGCAATGGTATAAAGATTTGGTTGTTTTATTTTTTTTATTAAAATTTTCCATTTTACCTTTAGGTTGAGCAATTATAGTATTTTTTTGTAATAAATCGATAACGACATACTTAGTAATTAAGTTTTTAATAATAATTCCTTTATACACAATATAAAGCTCCTATTTATTATGTATAGTATTTTATCTTATTTGTGCTTGAAATTTAATTTTTAAATTATTTTCTATTTGATTAATAATTTGCTCTACTTTATTTTTATTTAAATTATTATTGATATTTTCAAATGTTAGACGAAAAGATAAAGAGTAATATTTTTGATATTTATTTTTGTTATTAGAATCTGGAGTATATATATCTAACAATTCGCATTTTATTAAAATTTTTTGAAAATTTTGTTTTAAACTTTCGAATATTTGTTGAAAGTGAATTTTTTTATTTATCCAAAAACTTAAATCTCTAGTTATATAAGGTAATTTGTTAATTTTTTTAATTATTATATCTTGTTTTAAAGATTTTTTTAAAATCATATCTAGATTAATTTCAGCTATAAAACTTTTATTTAAATGATATATGTTATTTAATTTTGGATGCATTTCTCCTATAAAACCAATATTTTTTCGGTTAATTTTAATGTTAGATTGCGCTCCCGGATGCAAATTAAAATATTTTTGGGTAGGACAGAAAGACATATTAATGTTTAAAAAATTAGCTATTTTTTCTAAAATCCCTTTTAAAATAAAAAAAGAACTTTCTATATTTTTTTTTAACCAGTGATTTTTTATTAAATAACCGCTAATACCTAATGATAAATGCAAAACTTCTTTATTTTCATAAAACACATTAGATATTTCAAAAAAAGCATTATCTGTATTTTTATTTTTCTGATTAAACTCTAAAACCTCTAACATGCTACCGCTAAGAGATTGTCTAAGAATTTTTCTTTCTTCGGTAATAGGTTTTATCACTGATAGGTAATTTTGATCATGATAAAATAGGTTAAAAAGTTTTTCATTAACGAGTTTATATGTTTTAATTTCGTAAAAACCTAGGTTTGCTAATAATTTTTTTAATTTAATTATATATTTTTGCTCAGAATTACGCTCTTTAAAATTATCAATAAGGGTATTAATTTGTTTGTTATTATAACCAGTTAATCTGACTAAATCTGATATTATGTCTTCAGGTGTAGTGATATCATAACGTCTTTCAGGAGCTTGCGCTATAAAATAATTTTGAGGTTTCGATATAAATTTTATTTTATAATTTAATCTTTTTAAATTATTTATGATTTTTTTAGAAGATAATTTTAAACCGACTTTTTTATTGATTTCATTTAATGTTATTTTGATTTCTGGATTATGATATTTTTGTATTTTTTGAGACATAATATTTTTATGTACTATACCGTCAGTTAATTGTTGTATTAAAAATGTAGCTTTTTCTAATGCTGTTTCTATTAAACTTTGATCAATTCCTTTAGTTAATCTTAAAGTTTTTTGATTATTGATTTGGTGGTGTTTGGATATTTCAGAAATACTTTCTATATTCCAATAACTACTTGTAATAATTATTTTTTTTGTTTTATTTGTAATTTCATAATTTGAGTTATTTAAAATATCCGCTAAAGAGATGATATCGTTATTATTAGTGATTACTATATCTTGTTGATCTCTCAAAAAATATGTTTCTTTCGAATTAATAATTTTTTCATTTTGTTTAGCGTTTCTTATTTCAATCTGTTGGTTATTGAATTGATCGGCATCTAAAACATTTAATGGTATACCATATTCGATTATTATTAAATTAATAACATCTATAACATTATTTACAGGTTCTATTTGATTTGTTATTAGTAAATTACGTAACCATAAAGGGCTGGTTTTTATTGTTAAATTAGTTATATATCTTATATTATATTCATAACAATTTTTACTTTTAATATTTATACTAAAAGGGTTTAATTTGTCTGATTCACGAGGATTATTATGGTTTTTTGGATAATTATTTAATTCTGTGATAGATGATTCTAATATAGATTGTAGATCTTTAGCGAAACCTATATGCGATAAAAGATCTGCTCTGTTAGGTGTTAAAGCTAATGTTATAGTGGAGCCCTTTAAATTTAAATATGTTAAAGCGCATTGACCAATAGGAGCTTGATCATCTAAATATAAGATTTCACCTTTTTCTGACTCTATTAAATATTTTTCAGATAATTTTAATTCTCTATGTGATATTAATATTTTGTTAAATACTTCATCATCAGAAATATTCGTAAATGGGTTTTTATTATTAGTGATATTAAAATTTGGTGAATTATGTTCTATTAAAATAATAATTTTCTTATTTATTAAAAATTTATCATAATCAATACTATTATTTAGCGAGATAGATACTATATTTATGCCAATATCTACTTTAATGGTTTTGTGTATAATTTGGATAATTTTTCCAATAATATATTTTTGGTTATTTTGTATTTTTAATTGAGGATGGATCGATTCTATTTTATCTACTTCTGTTATATGATTATTAATTAGAAATTTTAAATTTTTAGGAATAGATGTGGATAAATATTTTTTTAAAATGTTTTCGTTGATAATCATGATATTTTCTCTTTTTTAATTATTTTTTCATCTAATTTATGTTAATAGGTTTAAGTATATTAATTTAATAATGAAAATTGTTTTAAAAATCTTAAATCATTATTGTACAAATCTCGAATATCTTCTATTTGATATTTTAACATAGCTATGCGTTCGATACCCATACCAAAAGCGAATCCTTGATATTTAGCAGGATCAAAACCACCCTGTTTTAATATATTTGGATGTATTAATCCTGCTCCCATAATTTCAAGGTAAATTTTTTCTTTATTTTTTTTTGTTAAGATCAAATCTACTTCTAAGCTGGGATTCGTAAAAGGGAAATAAGATGGTCGAAAAAAGATTTTTTGTTTTCTGCCAAAAATGTGTTTTATTAGTGTATTAATAGTGGTTTTTAGGTTTTCTAAATTAGCTGTGTAATCAATGACAAATCCATCTAATTGTGTAAATTGATGACTATGAGTTGCATCATCTTTATCTCTACGATAAACATTTCCTGATGAAATTATTTTTAAAGGTTTATTAGGGTTTTGTAACATAGCTTTAATTTGCATTGAAGAAACATGAGTTCTTAAAAGTTTTTCTTTTTTGTGATCCAGATAAAAAGAATCTTGCATATCTCTAGCTGGATGATCTTTGCTTATATTCATAAGTTCAAAATTATATAAATCTGTTTCTATTTCTTGACTTTCATAAATAGCGTAACCCATTTTTAAAAAAAAATTTTCTAATTCTTCAATTGTTTGCGTTAGGGGATGTATACTGCCTTCTGGGAATGAAAATCCAGGTAAAGTAACATCTATTTTTTCTTTTATTATTTTTTTGTTTAATTGTTTATTTTCTAATTTGGTTTTATTAATTTGGTAAGCAAGAAGAGAATTTTTTTTTAATTCATTTATTTGTTGTCCTAATTCTTTTTTTACTTTTATATCACATTGTTTAATATATTTAAATAATTCTATGAAATATTTATTAAATCTATTAAATTGAACATCTAATTGATGTAGAGAATTTATTTTATCTAATTCTTGAATTTTTTCTTTAATTTTTTGTTTTAAATTTAATATTTTTTGTTGTAAAGTTTCATTTTTATTATTCATTTGGTTAATTTTAATTTCCTTTGTTGGTTCTTACGATATATAAATAAATTTTAGTAATAACTAAAATTTTTGTTTTATCTTGATAAAAGTTTTTTTGATATTAAAATAATTTTATTAAATTTGAGATTTAGTGTTTATATTTTGTTTTGATTAGCGAAATATTTTTTAAAATTTTTTATTTTAAAACTTTTTAGTTTTTAAAATTTTAATTTTTATTTCTATGATATTATAATATTATCATAATTATAATTTAAAATATTTAAATTTTAAATTACCATAATTAATTTAATTTAAAAATTTAATAAGATAAAATTTTAACTTATTTAAATTTTATTTTTTTATGAAATTTAACTCAGAGATTTATAATCAATGTTTTATTTATGTATAAAAAAAATTAATAAAATAATATACAAGGATAGGAAATTAATTTTGAAAATATAACGTTTCAATATTATTTTGGATTTTATGAATATAATTAGACAAGCTGTTTTTATTAAAAGTATTACTAATTTAAAATATCGCCCTATTCCGCATTTATCTGAATTTTTATTAATAGGACGTAGTAATGTTGGTAAAAGTTCTTTAATAAACGCCTTAACTAATCATAAAAGATTAGCTTTATTTTCGAAAAGACCAGGTAAAACAATAACTTTAAATTATTTTTTAATCAATAATTATTTTTATTTTGTAGATTCTCCTGGTTATGGCTTTTCTAAAAGGGATAAAGAATCGCGTATTAAACAAATGTTAATGCTTCATAATTTTATTAGAAATAATAAGTTTATTAAGATTATTTTTCAAATAATTGATTTTAATATTGGACCAACTTCATTAGATTTGCAAATGTGTCAAAAATTTATTAAATATAAAATTCCTATTGTAGTAATCCTTAATAAAAAAGATAAAATTAAAAAAAATTTCATAATACCTCAAATTCGAGTTATTAAGCAATCTTTTGAGAATAATTTTTGCAATATTACAGATTTTTATTTATGTTCTTGTCGGGATAAAGATGGTATTCCGGAAATTATTAGTTTTATGTTTAAAAATTTAGATGTATAATAGAAATTATTATAAAAAATTTTTATAAGAAAAATAAAAAATTTAAGTTTTTTGATAATTCAGTTTGTTTGTTAATATTTGTACGGGAAGTGGTAGAATATTACTACCTATTTATCCTAATTAGGAAATCATAAATGAGAAATTTAAATTTAAATAATATGAATAATAAATATGACTTTAAAATTATTGAAAAAAATAGATATGCTGATTGGTTAAAATATAAAGAATTACAAAAAAAAAGTAATTTTTCTAATTTACCTAATTTTACTATTGTTATCCCTCCTCCTAATATTACAGGTAAATTACATTTAGGGCATGCTTGGAATAATATTTTACAAGATAATCTTATTCGTCGCAAAATGTTAACAGGTTATAATGTTCTTTTTGTTCCAGGAATGGATCATGCTGGGATAGCTACGCAAATAAAAATTAAACAAGAGCTGCAACAAAAAGGTTTTTGTATTCATAAATTAACTAAAAATATTTTTTTGGAATTTGCGAATCAATGGCAACAAAAATATATTAAAGATATCCGTAAACAATGGCAAGATTTAGGACTTTTATTAGATTATGATTATGAACAATTCACTTTAAACCCTTCTATTAGTTCAACTGTTGAAAAAGTTTTTGTATCTTTGTATAAAGAAGGTTTAATTTATCGTGATTATAAAATAATTAATTGGGATTCTAGTGCTCAAACTACTTTATCTGATACTGAAATTAATGAACGTAATGTTTTAGGTAAATTATTTTATTTAAAATATTTTTTAATAGAAGATAAAGTTTTAAGTGATGATTTTGTTATAGTAGCAACTACTCGTCCTGAGACTATTTTTGGAGATCAGGCTGTAATGTTTCATCCTAATGATAAAAGATATCAACATTTAATTGGTAAACAAGTTGTAGTTCCTGGTACTAGTTTAAAAATACCTATTATTGCAGATGAATATGTTGATATGTCGTTTGGTAGTGGATTATTAAAAGTTACTCCTGCTCATGATTTTAATGATTTTCAATTGGGTCAAAAACATAATCTAAAATCAGTTTTATGTATTAATTCTGATGGATCTATGAATGAATTGGCAGAGCAATATAAAGGGTTAGATCGTTTTGTCTGTCGCGAAAGGTTAATTTCAGATTTAGATAAAAAAAATCTTTTATTTAAAATAGAAGATTATAATCATTCTCTTCGTTTTGCTAATATATCAGGAATTGTTATAGAGCCGCGTCTCTCTTTGCAATGGTTTTTGAAAACCAAAGAATTAGCTAAGTTAATTTTAAAAAAACATAAAATTAATTTTTTTCCTAAAAGATTTTTAACATTATTTAATCAATGGTTAACTAAGATAGAGGATTGGTGTATTTCGCGTCAATTGTGGTGGGGACATCCTATTCCTGCTTGGTATAATTCGAAGAATGAAGTTAAAGTTCAAATAGAAGATCCGGGTAGTGGATTTACGCGTGATTCAGATGTTTTAGATACATGGTTTTCATCTTCTTTATGGCCTTTATGCGCTTTAGGATGGCCTAATAATCAAAAATTATTTCGAAAACATTTTCCAGTAGATGTTTTAGTTACCGGATATGATATTTTAACTTTTTGGGTAGTTAAAATGGTTTTACAAAGTATGTTTTTTTTAAAAAAAATGCCTTTTAAAGATGTTTTATTACATGGTTTAATTAGAGATGATAAAGGTCAAAAAATGTCTAAATCAAAAGGTAATGGTTTGGATCCTAAAGAGATTATTGATCAATATGGGATAGATTCTTTAAGGTGGTTTTTGACTACTAATTCTTCCCCTGGTTTAGATTTTTATTTTGATAGAAATAAAATTATTTCAAGTTGGAAGTTTGCTAATAAATTATGGAATATTGGTTTTTTTATTAAAAATAATCTTTCCACATTATCGACAGATTTTGATCAAAGTAAATTATTTTTGCCAGAAAAATTTTTATTAACTAAATTATCCACTTTACTAAAAAAAATAGATGTATTGTATGATAAATATGAATTTAGTGTTATAGGTAAATTGGTATATAATTTTGTTTGGGAAGAATTTGCTAACTGGGGTTTAGAATTTTATAAAATTTGTTGGCAAGATATCGAGAAAGATCCTGAATTAATTTCAAATAGTCGAAAAGTAATTCTTTATATTTGGAAGACTATTTTATTAGTGTTACACCCTTTTATGCCTTTTATTACGGATGCTATTTATGAAGAATTAGATTTAGGCATTTCTATTATTTCAGAAAAATTACCTATTTTTAAATTCAATGATTCTATATCTTTATCTGTTTTTGAATCTTTAAAAAAATTGGTTACTAAAATTCGTCAATTTCGCCAAATAAATTCTTTGAATAAAATTTTTTTATTAGATTTATATTTAGAAGTACCTTTAAATTGTCTAAATGAATTTCAATTAATATTATTTGAATTAAAAAAAATTTTTCAAGCATCAGAAATAAAATTAGGTAGTACTTCTCCATGTAATAATAATTATGAATTATTATTTGCGGATAAAAATATTTTTATTTTTATAAAAAGAACATTGTTATTGAAAATTAATCAAGAACAAAATAATAAAAATTTAAATTCTCAACTTAATCAAATTTTAATTGAATTAAAAAGAAGTGAAAATCTTTTGAAAAATAAATCTTTTTTGGATAAAGCGGATAAAAGTAAAGTTCAAGAAGAAAAGGAAAAATATAATAAATATTTATTACAATATAAAAAAATAATCAAAAAAAAATAAATTTAATTTTTAGGTAAAAATGGTTTTTTATTATGTTATTTTCTAATTCTTATTTAAATGTTTTTTGTTCATTATCTAAACAACCAAAAGCTAATGTTATTATCACTCATGGTTTAGGAGAAAGTTCTTGTGATTATTTATTTTTAATTGATTTTTTAGTTAAAAATAATTTTAATGTAATTTCATATGATGTGAGAGGTCATGGTAAAAGTTTAGGTAAAAGAGGAGATATTAAAAGTTTTCATATTTTTTTAGATGATTTGGCGCAGTTAGTTAAAAATGTTAAACAAAATTCTTCTATGAAAATTTTTTTAATTGGTCATAGTATGGGCGGAATCATTGTTAATAATTATGTTATTAAATATAAAAATATAAATGGAGCGGTTATTAGTTCTGCTCCTAGTAGAGAAGTTTCAAATATTTGGTTAAATTATCCTTTTTATTTTTTTAGTTGGTGGCAAAGAAAAAAACTTAATTTTAATTCTTCTAAGATAGCGCACGTTCCTTTGGGTAAGGGTTATCATCCTTATCGTTTGGAATCCGTTAGTTATCGTTTATTAAGAAATTTGTTAGTTTTGAGTATGCGTTATTTAAATAAAAATTTTTCTTCTTATTTGACTCCTGTTCTATTACTTTATGGTATTCAAGATAAAATAATATCTTATAAAAATGGCATTCATCTTTTAGATTCTATTAAATCTAAGGATAAAAATTTAAAATTATATCACGAAACATATCATAATTTATTTCATGATATCGAAAAGTCTAAAATTTGCAATGATATTATATTATGGTTAAATGATAGGATTTAATTACTTTTTATATTTAAAATTATTATTAAGTTTTTGATAATTAAACTCCCATTTTATTATGTGTTATCTATTTGTAACAAATTTTATGAATAATTTGTTTAATCTTTTAAATTAATGAGGTAAATCTATGAATAAAGAAGATATTATTAAAATTAGTCGTTTATCTTCGGATGAAATTTGGGATTTTTTTAAAATGCAAAAAACCGGTTTAACAACAGAAGAAGTTCGCAAAAGACAAATGTTATATGGTTTAAACGTTATGAAAAAGAGTAAACATTTTTCTTTTGGTAAACAATTTATTAAACAATTTTTTTCAATGTTTGCTATTTTATTATGGATTGCTGGTTTTTTAGCTTTTATTATCCATGAAAAAGCTATTGGTATAGCTATTGTTTCAGTGGTAATTGTAAATGGTATTTTTTCTTTTTTTCAAGAATATAAGGCAGAAAGAATTTTATCTTCTTTAAGTGATATGATTCCGAAACAAATTCAAGTTTATAGAAACAATAAGATAGAAATTTTAGATACGCAAAAATTAACTATAGGAGATTTAATTTTTTTAGAAATGGGATCTATTATTCCTGCTGATGTTCGTTTAATAGAAGCTAATAATTTTTTTGTAGATAATTCTACATTATCAGGTGAAACCATTCCTTTAAATAGAAACGCTTTAAAAAACGATCATAGTGATAATATTTTTGAAATTCCTAATTTAGTTTACGCTGGTACTACAGTATCTCAGGGAAGCGCTAAAGGTATTGTTTATGCTATTGGAGAAAATACTCAAATAGGAGAAGTAGCTAGATTAGCTCGTAATATTACTAAAAGCACTAGTACTTTAGAATTAGAGATACATAGAGTAGTTAAAAGAATTAGCATTTTAGCCGCTTCTTTAGCTGTTTTTGTTTGTTTGATTTGTTTGTGGCGTTTTAAGTTTCAAGGGGAATCTAGTTGGTTATCAGCATTAAAATCTGCTATTGTTGTAGCTTTAGGTATGTTAGTAGCAAATATTCCTGAAGGTTTATTACCGACTATTAACTTAAGTTTGGCTATCGGTACCCAAAGAATGTCTAAACAAAAGGCTTTGATTAAACAATTATTTTCTGTAGAAACTTTAAGTTCTGCTACTGTTATTTGTACCGATAAAACAGGAACTTTAACGGAAAATCAAATCACTTGTAAAAAATTATTATTTCCTGGAGGTTTTGTCGATATTACTGGTCATGGATTACAAAAAAAAGGTAATTTTGATAATAGTAATGGTGATATTTTGGTTAATAATAAAGTTATTTCTAAAATATTAATAGCAACTATTATGTGTTCGGAAGCCAATTTGATTGATTTAAATTCGGAAAATATTAATTTTAATATTACTGGAAATCCTACAGAAGCAGCTTTATTAGTGGCAGCTACAAAATATGGTTTAAATATTCAACAAATTCGTAAAAATTTTATTATTGATAAAATTAATCCTTTTAATTCAGAAAATAAAAAAATGAGTGTTTTGGTTCATAATTTAGCTCAAGAATATTATGATATTGACAATAAATATCTCTTTGTTAAGGGCGCACCTGATGTAATTTTAAATAGTTGTAATCTTCAATATAAAAATAATAAAGTTAGTGATTTTACAACTTTGGAAAAAGATTATTTTGTGAATTGTAATGAGCAATTATCTAGTGAAGGTTATCGTATTTTAGCTATTGCTTATAAAAAAATAGAAAATCCTGAACAAGAAAAACAAGAAGAGGATATGGTATTTTTAGGGTTTGCAGTTAATTTTGATCCTCCAAAAATAGAAGTTCGTCAGGCTGTAGAAGATTTATTAAAAGCGGGTTTAAAAATTACTGTTATTACTGGAGATTATGGTCCTACTGCTATTTCAATTGGTAAAAAAGTGGGTTTAATTCGAGATGATAATTTTTTAAATATTGATGGTTCTCAATTAGATAATATGTCTCCTATAGAGTTACAAAATATTTTAAAAACCGAAGTTCCGATATTTTTTTCCCGAACTACTCCAAAACATAAATTGAAAATTACTGAAGCATATGCTCGAAATAATGAGATTGTTGGAGTTATTGGTGATGGTGTTAATGATATTTTAGCTATGAAAGCTGCTCATATTGGTATTACTATGGGTAAAGATACTAAAGATGTTGTTTTGAATGCTGCTGATATGATTTTGTTAGATAATAATTTTTCGACAATACCAAAGGCAGTGATAGAATCTAGAGCTATTTACGCTAATATTAAAAAGTTTATTAGTTATGTTTTTTGTTCGAATATTCCGCAAATTTTTCCAATTATTTTTATGGCTTTATTTAAAATGCCACTTTATTTAACTGTTATGCAAATTCTGGCTATAGATTTAATCACAGATTTATTACCTGCTATAGCTTTAGGAGCAGAAGAACCAGAAGAAAATTTATTATCTCAAAAACCTCGTACCTCTCGAGATCATTTATTAGATACTAAATTATTAAAAAGAAGTTATGGTTTTTTAGGTATTGTAGAAGGTATATTAGCATTAATATTTTTTTTACATTATGGCGGTTGGTCTTTGATGCGTCAAAATATTCCTTTTAAAATGATTGCTCAGCAAAAAGAGTTCATTTTCGCTTCTACTATGGCTTTCGGTGCAGTTATTTTTTCTCAAATAGGTAATGTTTTTGCTTGTCGATCTGATAAGTTTTATTTTTGGCAAACTTTTACAAAAAAAAATAGACTTTTATTTGTAGGCATTTTGTGTGAATTAATATTGTTTATTTTAATTTCTCAAAATATAACTATTTTTAATAGTTTTTTTGGAACTACTTTTATTACTTGGCAGCATTATTTATATTTGAGTTTATGTATATTAATTATTTTAATTATGGATACTATTTATAAATTTATAACTAATAATATGCAGTCTAAGTAATGCTATTAATATCTAAATAAATTTTATAGTTTTTATTATAATTATTTTTTTATTTATTATAAATTTATTTATATTTTCGAACTTTTTTAGTTAATAAAAAAATTCAATGGAGTATGATAATAAATGTATAAATTAATTGTAGGATTAGGTAATCCGGGTTTAAATTTTAATTTTACTCCTCATAATGTAGGTTTTATGTTAATTGATTATTTATTGAAAGAATTTCGAAAATATGTTGTAATCGAAGAAAATAGTGATAAATTTAATTTAATTTATCGATGTCGTATTAATGATCAATGGACTTTATTACTTAAACCTCAAACTTATATGAATTTGTCAGGTTTAGCTCTTAAAAAGGTTATAAATAAATATGATGTCAGATTATCAAAAATATTTATAATTCATGATGAAATAAATTTAGATGTAGGTAAGTTCAAAATTAAACAAAATGGTAATGATGGAGGACATAATGGTATTAAAAATATTATAGATGTTTTAAAAACACGAGATTTTTTAAAATTAAAAATCGGTGTAGGTCATGATTGTAATATCCCTTTATCACGATATGTTTTAAAAAAAATGAATCAAAAAGATATCGATTTGATTCATTCGAATTTTGTGTTATTTAAACGATTAATAGATATTTTTTTGACTACAAATTCTTTAGAATCTTTATTTATGACAATTAGTAATTTTAAGAAAAATAATTAATTGTTTTTGGATATCAAAAAAATAAAGAATAAAATGTCAAATAAATATTGACAATATAGTTTTTTTCAATTACAATTATTGTGTTACTTTTATACTGTGGAATAAAAAAAATAGCCCTAAGGTATGTTTTTTGTATATTTTTTTGT
>NZ_JAHBAJ020000020.1:0-7754 GCF_018390775.2 Sesame phyllody phytoplasma
ATAGATATATATAGTTTTCTATCAGTTGAGATATCACTCCATTTTATTCTCTTAGCCTCATTTCAGAGGTTATCCATGAGTCATTATTCAGTTTACAAGATTTCCTAGACTAAACTATTTCGTCCGTTCCTTGTTTTTATAATCTACTATAATTATTATTTCTTTCGTTATAATAACCGACTATATACTGCTACTGATTATCATGCAGTAGGTGATTGGTTAAATCACTAAATATAAGGCATCTTTTTCGTCCACCCCCGACCGACGGCTTAGAAGGCCGTTGCTCTATCCTGCTGAGCTACTCAAACATTTTCAAAAAACAACTTATATTATACTAGAAATATACAATTTATAATTAATTTATAAAGGTAAATTTATTAATTATTATTAATATTTTATAATTAACTACTTATTATCTTATCATTTCAAGAAAAAAAATAACTAAAAATTAATATTTTTAGGTTGAATTTTAAAAAAAATATAATCAAATTTATCCGAAAAAATGTAATGTTTTATAATTAAAAAATTATTATTTTTTAACCAATTAAATAATAAATGTATTTTACTTTGGCAACCTAATAAACATGGTTTAGTAATTGGAGCAGTTTTTAAAATATTTATAATTGTATAAGCTCCTAAACCACAAATAACCGCTAAATCGAAATCCGAATAAATATTTTTAAAACCATCGCTAACAAAAAATTGAACAGGATAATTTTTTAAATTCTTACGAGCATTCGATAAAGCTTTGGGACTGATATCTGCGGCAATTCCTTTACAAATATAACCTAAATCTAACGCTTTTTTTAATACTAATCCATGATCTGTACCAATATCAGCTACTGTATTATAATTTTTAATTAATGAAGCTATAAATAAAATTCTTTTCATATTTATTTTCTATTTATATTTTTGTATAAAATCTTTAATTTATTTTGCCTTGAAGGTGATCTTAAACGTCTTAAAGCTTTAGCTTCTATTTGGCGAATACGTTCGCGTGTCACACCCAATTTAGCTCCAACTTCTTCTAAGGTATGTACTCTATTATCGCCTTCTAAAATTCCATATCTCATTTTTAAAACAAGTTGCTCTCTAGGGGTTAAAGCTTCTTCAAGCGATTCTTCTAAAGTTTTTTTTAAAGTTTCTTGTAACATATAATCATGAGGTGAAATAGCGTTAGGATCGCTAATAAAATCACCTAAAGAAGAATCATCTTCATCACGAATAGATGTTTCTAAAGAAATAGTTTCTTTTTCAATCATTTGTAAATCATTAATTTTTTTTGTTTCTATATTCATAGCCTTAGCTATTTCATGATTTTCTGCTTTTCGAGCTAAATCTTGAGTTAATTTACCTCTTAAACGCGAAATTTTATTTAAAATATCTGAAACATGAACCGGACATCGAATAGTACGAGATTGATCGGCAACAGCTCTAGTAATAGCTTGTCTAATCCACCAAGTTGCATAAGTAGAAAATTTAAAACCTTTTGTATAATCGAATTTATCTACAGCTCTCATCAATCCCATATTACCTTCTTGGATTAAATCTAAAAATTTAATTTTCCTGCCTATATATAATTTAGCTACTGATACCACTAATCGATAATTAGCTTCAATTAATTTATTTTTTGCTATAACAGCTTTATTAATTGATATTTGGAGTTTTTCTAATTCCTCGTCAGTTATAGAAATTAATTTATTTTTAAAATCTTCTATTTTTTGTCTAGCTTTTACTCCTTCATAAACTAATTTAGAATTTTCTTTTTCTTTTTCTAAAGTTAATAAAGGGATTTGTCCAATTTCTTTTAAATACATTCTTACAGGATCATCAACTTTAATTGAATTGGCAATTTTTTTTAAATTAATATCTTCCTGTATTTCTTCGGAACGAATAGTTTCAATATTAATATTTTCATCTTCTAAATCTTCTATATCTAACATATCATAATCAGCATTTTCTAATTCATTTTGAGTTTTTTTTGATTTAAAATTTTTAGATATTTTTTTATTAATTATTTTACTAGCTGTTAACAAACATTTAAAAATTTTTTGATAAATATTATTTATGTCTTTAACATTATGACTAAACCATTTTAATTCTTTTTTTAAAATATCAACTAAAACTGTTTCACCTTTTTTTTCAAATTGCAAAATTTTTTGTTTGTAGATTTTTTTAATTGTCATTTTTAGATTCATCATGAACTCCTATATTTTTTAACTTTAATAACTCTTTTTGTTTATGGGCTATTTCTAATATTAATTGTTTCAGATCATTATCTTCATTGTTATTAGTGTTTATAATTTGTTCTGATAAATTTTGCAATTTATTTTTAAGAATTTTTAATTCTTGTCGAATTTGATCCATTAAATGCATTTTTAAATAACAATAAAATTCATTTAAACTTTCAGCTTTCCGTATACGTATTTTTTTTTTAAATAAATAGTTATTTTTAATTTCTAAAAATAAACCATAAATATCAAATTCTTTTGATAATTCTGATATAAAATCGCGATAAACTTCCATAAAACGATCTATATCTATACCATTTTTGATTTCATTTTCTGTTGCATCATTTTGATAATAAACATCAATTTTATCTATTAATTTTAAAAAATTTATATTAGAAACGACATGATCATAAATATCGTGTTTAATTGATTTTAAATGTTCTGAATTTAATAAAATTTCAATTAAAATTTCTTTTTCTACAAGACTTATAATATTTTGGGTTGGTTTTTGAACTTCTTGAAAATACTTTTGACGCATCAGAATTGTATAATCATTTTGATTCATGATTTTTTTATGATGAATATCATTATTTATAAAAAGAGAATATTTTTTATAAATATTTTTGCAATAATCATATTTAATTTTATCATCATAATTTTTAATTAAATTAAAGATATGGCGATTTAAAATTGTTATTTCTATATCTTGTTGTAAATATTTTTCGATCATATAAAAAACATAATCTTGAGATTTTTGCAACAAATTTTCATAATTAAATAATTCTGATTCAGTTAAATTTGAAAAAAAATCATCTGGATCTTTACCATTAGGTGGATGCCAAATAAAAACCTGTAACTTTTGTTTTGTTAACATATCAGCTATTTTATATGTAGCTGTTATACCTGCTTCATCACCATCGAATGCAATTATAATTTTTTGAGCATTTTGTTTTAACAAATCAATGTGTTTTGGAGTTAATTGAGTACCTAAAGTAGCAATAGTGTTATAAATATTAAACTTATAAAAAGCTATAACATCAAAAATACCTTCACATAAAATAACATCTTGATTTCGTTTAATAAATTCACAACTTTCAAATAAATTATATAATAAATTACTTTTTTTAAATAAAACTGTTTCATTATTAAATAAATATTTAGGATTATTAGAATCTGTTTTCAAAGATCGGCCGACAAAACCTATAACTTGACCTTTTTCGTTAGTTAAAGGAAACATAATTCGATCATAAAAAAAATCACGATACTGTTGGGAATCATCTTTCGATGGAACAACCAAACCCAATGATAATAAATCTTTTATTTCAAAACCTTTATTTAATAAATGATTTTGAAGAGCTTTAGGATGAGCATGTGCATAACCCAAATTAAATTTTTTAATTAATTTTAAATTTAATTTACGTTTTTTTAATAAATAATCTAAAACATAATGATTTTCGATATCATTTAAAATACATTCTAAAGCAGTTTTAAAAAAATCTTGGGTATGTTCTAAAATATTTATCAATTTATTTTTTACATAATCTTGTGGTTGACTTAATATTTGTAAATTAAATTTATAATTTAATTCGTGAGCAGCTGCTTCTAAAGTTATTTTTTTTAATTTAGCCCAAAAAGCCGTTGGACTACCTCCTTCATGGCAGGCCATACAAACAGCAATATTTTTTTCTGGTGAAACAGAAAAAGAAGGAGTTTTTTCTTTATGAAAAGGACATAAACTCATAAAGTTTTTTCCTTTTTTTTCTAAAGTTATTCCAGCATATCGGCTAACTAATTCATGAATAGGTATTTTTTTATTAATTTGCTCAATAAATGATAATTTTTTTCTCATATGGTTCATATTTATTTTTATATTATCCAGTTTAGATCAATTAATTTTAATAATTTATTAAAAAGATATTTTATCTACCAAATAATCCTTAAGATGTTCCAAGGGTATAAATTCTTGATTTAAAGAATCTCGATCTCTTATAGATACAATATTTTTTTCTAAAGTATGATTATCTATTGTGCAACAATAAGGTGTACCTATAGCATCTTGTCTTCTATATCTTTTGCCAATGCTTTGAGTTTCATCATAAATAACTTCAAAATAATTACATAAAAAACGTTGTATTTGTTTAGCTTTTTCTCGATGAATATTTTTAATCAAAGGCAAAATTGCCACTTTATAAGGAGCTAAAAACGGATGTATCTTAAATAATATTCTCTCTGTTTGGTTTGTTAAAGTTTCTTTTTGTAAACTATTTAACATAACAGCTAATAATAATCTTTCGACTCCTACAGAAGGCTCTATCACAAAAGGATAAAATTTATTACATTGTTGATGATCTGAATATCTTAAATCTATACCTGAATGCTCTTGATGTTGCTTTAAATCAAAATCATTACGAGCAGAAATCCCCCATAGCTCATCAAAACCCCAAGGAAAATTAAATAAAATATCAGTAGTATTGCTAGCATAATGACTTAATTCTGTTTTATTATAATCTTTAAATTTTAAATTTTCCGTTTTTAAACCTAAATCAAGCAAAAAATCATAAGTATATTTTTTCCAAAAATCAAACCATTTTTGAGTTTCTTGAGGATGATGAAAAAATTCTAATTCCATTTGTTCAAATTCACAAGTTCGAAAAATAAAATTTCCTGGAGTAATTTCATTACGAAAAGATTTGCCGATCTGACCAATACCAAAAGGTATTCGTTTTCTAGAAGTATTTAAAATATTTTTAAAATTAACAAAAATACCTTGACAAGTTTCTGGTCTTAAAAAAATTATATTATTATTAGATGGCACTGAACCCTGATGACTTTGGAATAACAAATTAAATTGTTTAACCGTAGACCAATTAGAAGTATTTAACAAACGATACTTAATAAGATATTGAGTCATTGCTTCCAAAGACATTCCATTAACATCAATATTTGGATTATGTTTTTGAATTAATTTATCTGCTCGATAACGTTTATTAGTATCTTTATTTTCCGCTAAAGGATCAGTAAAATTTTTAATATGTCCGGAAGCTTCCCAAACTTTGGTATTTAATATTATAGAACTATCTAACAATAATGTATCTTCTCTCTCTTGAAAAAATTTTTTTTGCCAAGCTTTTTTAATATTTTGTTTTAATAAGCACCCTAAAGGTCCATAATCAAAAGTATTGGCTAAACCTCCATAAATTTCACTTCCTGGAAAAATAAAACCATTTTGTTTTGCAAAACTAATTAACTCTTGTAAAGAAAACATTTCTTTATCCTTTGCTATTTTTAATTAAAATTAATTGATATTCCGATTTTTCTTAAAGAATTAATGTTATTACGCCATTTTTTTTCAACTTTAACCCATAAATCTAAATAAATTTTTTTATTTAAAATTTGTTCAATATCTTTTCGAGCTTCAATGCCTATTTTTTTTAACATATTCCCTTGATTACCTATTAAAATCTTTTTTTGATTATTTTTTTCAATTAAAATTAGTGCCGAAATATTAACAACAGCAGAAGAGTTTATCGGAGAAATATTTTCGATCAAAACAGTGGAAGCATGAGGAATTTCTTGATGCAAATAATAAAGAATTTTTTCTCTAATAAGTTCCGATATAAATTTATTTTGGTTTATATTTGTTTTAATATGAGATGGATAATAATTTTCGCCTTCAGGTAAAAATTCTAAAATATGTTGTTTTAAAATATTTATATTATTATTATTGTTGTTAATAGATGATATAGGGACAACGGCATCAAAATTAAATTTTTTAACATAACTTAAAATAATTTTATCAATAACTATTTTTTTATACAAATCCATTTTATTAACTACTAAAATAATTTTTTTATTATATTTTCTAAGAAGATCCAAAAACTTTTGTTCTCGAGAAGTTTGTTGATATTCTCGATCTACTACCAATAAAATAACATCAGCTTCATTTAAACTTTTTAAAGTTACTTGATACATCATTTTATTTAATAAATACTTATTATTCGCGTGTAAACCAGGAGTATCAATAAAAATAAATTGATAACAAGAAGAAGTATCAATACCTATAATAGCATCCCGTGTAGTTTGAGACTTATAACTAGTTATAGATATTTTTTGATTAATTAAAGCATTAATAAGAGTAGATTTTCCTACATTAGTATTACCAATAATAGAAATAAATCCTGATTTAAACAAAATACCCCTCCTTTTTTATAAATAAAATAGCCTAAATAAAATTTTTTGATTTTAATAATAATCAAAATGTAAATTATGTTTTTTTAAGATTTTTTGCTGTAAATCAATCATTTCACATAATGATTCTTCTGTTTTATCTTCATAACCTTTTAAATGAAAATAACCATGTAAAGCCAAAAAACTAATCTCTTGTTCATCACGAATATTATGCTGGATAGCTTGTTTAAAAGCTTTTGGTAAAGCAATTAAAATATCACCTAAAGAAATATCATTTGTATAATCATTAAAAGCTAAAACATCAGTAGTATAATTTTTTTTTAAATAAAAATTATTAACTTTTTTCATATATTTGTCGCTAACAAAAATAATATTCATTTTTTTACCTATATCCAAATTTTGAAATATTTGCGTCAAAACAATACTTAAATTATTAATTTCAAAATTAGTATTATTTATTATTTTAACATCCATAATTCAAATCTTATCCAAAAATCAAAATTTGCTCAATTTACATAATCACAAAAAATAAATTCAGAATTTGCTTTTATTTATTATCGCCATTTATATTTTGCAATTTTAATAAATAAAAATAAAAACTGAAAAAATTTATAATTTATCTAAAAATTTATCTAAAATAAAAAAAGTTTTTGATAAAAATAAAAAACTATTTTATTAACGTTTTTTTGATTGAAATTTTTTAGCACGCATTTTTCTAGCTACACTAGGTTTGATAAAAAATGCTCTTTGACGAACTATAGCGGTAATACCCGATTTAGAAACTTCTCTTCTAAAACGTTTATATGCATCTTCAATTTGTTCATTTTCGCGCGTAATAACTTTTGGCATGTAATTATTATTTCTCCTTTTTTTATCATTTTAATATATCAGTAAACAGTTTATTAATTTCATTTTTTCAGTAAATAAGTAAATAATTTTATTTACATCAACAAAATTAAAATCATCTAATCAATACGTTGCTTTATTATAACATAAATTACAATAAAAAGATATAAAAAATATAATAAAATGGATAATTTTTGCATATTGATAATGATTTTAATCCTATTAATATATAAACTATTATTTAAATAATCATAATATTGATTGTTGCATAAATAATTGTAAAAAGAGAATTAAAATCAAAACACTAATAAAACGATTAAATTTATCTATACTCTTATTACTTTTAAAAGTTCCATATTGTTCGGCAAACACATCAGTTACATCTGTTTCTGAAGAAAAAAGCACACTAATAATAATAATAATACATATAATATAGATAATATAATTGGGTAATGCAAACATAATACCACCTTTTTTTAATAATTTTAA
>NZ_JAHBAJ020000021.1:0-6783 GCF_018390775.2 Sesame phyllody phytoplasma
CGTTGACATAATATATCAACTCCTTTCCCAACACCATTGAATAACTAGTAAATTACTTTCTTCCTTCGCCCTATAAGGGTGATTAACCCTCTTCTTGGTAAGTCGATTAACTAAATTATTCCAAATCTAGGTTTACGCTTACGACTACTAAAAAGATGCTTTATCCTTGACCATCCAGACTTTTATTTCCGGATTCGTAAATTTAATTACTTAGTTTTAGGATTCTCCAAGTTACGCTAAATTTCTACCTTAATTCTTTAGGGGAAGTTTCCTCGTTAAGAGGCTGATTCCAGGTTTCTTTTCTTTGATAAACTACTCAATACGTTTAATTTATATTAGCAGACTCTGGACTGTCCGTTTCAGCAACTTCCGAAACAGGTTTTAGGATTACATCAATTTTCCTTCTTAGGCCATTGCAGGCTTCTCCATCGAATTATTTGGTGGCGGAGTCATCTTGACTAATTTGCTTTCATCGCAACCCGCTTTTATGGTCTGCTGTAATCCGTCATTCTTTCGTTTGACTGACCGACCATCTCCTTTCAGGGTTTATCGGCCCTGGCTATTGGTTAAATAGCACGAAATTTAGGCCTCTTTGGCGCCCTTAAACTTCTAATGTAAGTTCCTTTAGATACATCTACTTGAAATTTCGCCTCTTGTTTGTGCGGATTATATGAAATTAATTTTAAATTTGAAATTGTTACTTTTCTAGGTGGAATATCAATATGTTTTTGTTTTCTAGCTAAATTATACATTTTTTGACCTTTAATTTTAATAGCAGAAAACATTGGGGGAGTTTGCCAATATTGTTTATTATTAAAATAATCAAAATTTTTTTTTACAATATTTTCTGGTAAAATTATTTCTTTTTTATCAATTAATTCTCCATAAATATCTAATGTATCATAATTTTTATTAAATAAAGCAGTTCCTTGATATTGCTTATTTAAATCATTAAATAAAAATGCTAATTTTGTTGCTTTATTAATATAGGGATAGATTATTTGCGTTTCCATATCAGAATTTATCTTTCTGATATTTATTACAAACAGCCTCCCTCTAAACCGGACGAGCAAGTTTCCCAGCATCCGGCTTGCCATAATTTGTCCTTTTTATAAGGCTAACTTGGTGTTGCCACTAGTTAGTTGTTGTATTATTAACAGCAAATTACTGACTTCTTTCGCCCTATAAAGGTGGTTAACCTTCTTCTCGGGAGGGCAATTATCTTTGTTATTCCAAACAAAGTTTTAGTTCTTCCGACTACTAAAAAGTCGCTTTATCCTTGGGCCATAAGAATTTTACTTCTTATACTGCTCCTGTTAAGAACTGACCTTTAGGATTCTCCAAGTTACTCTAAATATCGACCTTAATTCCTTAGGTGAAGTAACCACTATTATTTTGGTGGTGAGATTCCAGGTTTTCTATAGATAAACCATCCAATTCGTGATAATATTATTGATGGACTCTGGACTGATCGGTTACAGTAGTTTACAAGTCAGGTTTAATATTACATCTTCTTAGCTTCTTAGGCCCTTTCAGGCTTATCCTTAGAATCATTCGGTGGCGGTATCTTATTGACTAACTACTTCATCGCAATCCGCTTTTAAGAACTGCTGTAATTCTTTATTGTTTCCTTTAAAGAACCGTTCTTATCCTGTCAGTGTTTATCGCACTGGTGATTGGTTAAATCACACGATATTTAGGCATCTTTGGCGCCCTATCACAATTAACAAACCTTCTGCTAAAGGATCTAAAGTACCTGTGTGACCCGCTTTTTCTAAATTTAATTTTTTTTTGATAAATTTAACAACATCATGTGATGAAATACCAGAAATTTTATTTATTAAAAAAAATCCATTCATTTTTTATGGACCATTTACTTTCTTTTTTATTTATATTTTCAGAATTTTTTATCAAGTAATTAAAATTATAAATATTGACTTTTTTATTTTAAATGATTAAATCATTTTATAATATTATTAATCATCTATATTATTTGTTAAAAAATTTAATAATTCTGTTAAAGATAAATAACCTACATTTTTTTTTATTAATTTCCCGTTTTTGTATAGCATTAAACTAGGATAACTTGTAATATTATATTTCTTAGCTAATTCATAATTCTCATATCCATTAATTTTGATAATTTCGATATCTGGTTTTTCTTTTTTTATTTGTTCTAAATGAGGCATTAATTTTTGACATGGAGGACAATTTGTTAAAAAAAAATCAATTAATAATAATTTATGTTTATTTTTAATGATTAATGTATCTAAATTTTCTATAGAATTTTTCATTATTTATTCCTTTAAAATCCTTTTCTTTATATTTTTTAATATAATAAATATTATTATTAAGTTAAAGATAATAACTTTTTTTATTTTTTTAATTTTTTTATGTAAATTAATTATTAATTTTAAAATTAATTTACGCTTATATATTATAATGATTTAAAGGAAATTAATATTTTATTAAATATAATTATAAATTTACGTTTTGTATGTATTATTAAAAATTTATTTTAACTATGTAATTTTACAGAAATTTTTTTGGTATAAAAAAATTTAATTTAATCAAAAAAACTAGGAATTATTAATTTTTTTGATAAAATTTAATATGTATTGATCTTTATTATTAAAATAATATATGTTAAAATATTTTTTTAATATATGAATCTTTTTATAATTGAATTATAATTATTAGATAAAAAGGTTTTTAATATATTAAATAATTTAATTATATTCATATATTTAAATAAGTTTTATAATATTATTTTTATATAATTTATATAAATAAATTCAAAAAAGTTTTTATCTTTATTATTTTGGTTTTTTAAAAAAGTGATTTGCTAGGTGATGAATAATGAAAAGTGAATATATAAACAATGATTTTGTGAAATACCATTTCGAGATCAATCCTCAAGAGTTTGAATTTTTTTTACAGAAATCTTTTGATAGTGTTAAAAATGATATTAAAATTAAGGGGTTTCGCAAGGGTTTTGTAACTAGATTATTATGTGAAAAACATTTTGGTGAAAGATTTTTATATCAAAAAGCTATTACATTTTTAATTGATAATAAAATAAATGAAATTTTAGCCAAAGATGAAAAAAAAATTATGGGTCAACCTGAATTAGTTGATTTTGATTTAAATAAAATAGAACGAGATCATAATTTTAATTTAATAATTAAATTTGCTTTAAAACCAAAAATTGAGTTATGTGATTATAAATCTATTAATGTAAATAAAGATCAAGGTGTTATAGTAACTGAAGAAGAAATAGATAAATCTATTCGAAATTGGTTAAATATGGCATTTAAAGAACAAGGCTTTAAAATAGATAATAAATATTGTCAATATTTTTTTGATTTAGAAATAAGAAATAAAAATATTATTTTATTTAATGAAAATGATATTTGTTTGTATGGTTCTGATCAGCAATTCGATAACATTATTAATTATTTATCTTCTCATATAATAGGCATGAAAGAGAAAGAAACTCGCAATTTAAAAATTAAATTTCCTGATACATTTGCAAATTTAAAGTTATCTGGTCATAATTTAAAAATTAAAGTTTTTTTAAACAGAATTAACGTTATATCTGATATTGATTTAAATAATGATTTAATTAATCAATTAAATTTATCTGAAAATTTTCCTGATATTAAAAATTTAAGAGATTATTTTAGAACACAATTGCAATTTAATAAAAAAGAAGTTTTGAAAAAAAAAGAAATACAAAATATTTTGGAGTATTTATTAAAAAATTCGATTATAAATATACCTCAATATTTATTACAAAACCACATTTCAACAACCGAAAAAAAAATATGTGAACAGTTAAAAAATAAAGATCCTCACTTAAAAGAATATTTACAGCAAAATAACTTGTCAGAAACAGATTTTAAAAAACAAATGTCTGAAGAAACGATTAAAAAATTAAAAATAGAATTTTTGTTGGAAGAAATCGCTATTAAAGAAAATATTCGGATTTTAGATAATGAAATTCAAGATTTTTATCAAAAATTATTTCGTAGTTCTAATATGCAAAATTTAGAAGATTTCCAAAAAAAATATAATATAGATTATATTAAGACAACTTTATTACAAAATAAAGTTATAGATTTTTTATGGAATAATTGTTCTGTTAATAAAAATTCTTAACATAATTATTATGTAAATGATTATTTTAAATATTTAAATTATTTTTTTATATTAATATTAAATATTAATAAATTCTTATTATAATAGTTTAATTTTATTTTCAAAAGAGAGGCAAGTAATGAATAAAAAAATTAAATTAACTCAAATCGAAGATGATCATAAATTCGAATATATTGATGGTGTTGAGGTTCCTTTCGAGTTACCTGCAATTATTGTGCGTGATGTGATACCTATTCCCAACAATGATTTTAGAATAGAGATAGGGCGTGATTTCTCAATCAATGCTTTAAAATATGCGGAAAAAACTAAATTTCCTTATGTAGTTATTTTGCCTCAAAAAATATTTGCTTTAGAAGATCCTGAAATAGTAGATATTGCAGAATATGGGGTTTTAGCTCGAATTGTGGCTTCTGTTAAAATTCTTAACAGTTCTATTTATAAAGTTAAATTCCGTTTATTAAAAAGAATTAAAACAACTTTTATTTCTAAAAAAGATAATTTTTTTAATGTTAAATATATTCCGGTAGCTACCGAATTAAGCGATGATATAAAAAAAGAAGAAGCTTTGATTAAATTAGTTATGGAGCAGATAACTTCTAATACAAGTCAATTTTTATTTATATCTGAAAATAATTTGCTAGAACAAATTCAAAGTGGTATTGATACTGAAAAAATAGCTGATTTAATTACTTTTGCTTTAAAAATTGATGAAAAAGAAAAATATAAATATTTACAAGAAAAAAATTTAAATAATAGATTGTTTTATATTTTACAAGACATTCATAAAAAGATTGATATTATCGAATTAGAAAATAAAATAAATGAAGAAGTAAAACGTAGTATTGACGAAAATCAAAAAGAATTTTATCTGAGAGAAAAAATACGTGCGATTCAAAATGAATTAGGTGATAGAGCTAAAAAAGAAGAAGAGATAGAAACCTTAAGATCACAAATTAAAAATTCTAAAATGCCCGTTAATATTAAAGAAAAGGCGTTACAAGAATTGTCTCGTTATCAATCTATTTCTTCAGCAGTAGCCGATTCGTTTGTTATCCGGAATTATTTAGATTTTTTAATAGCTTTACCTTGGGGCAAAAAAAGTAAAGATATTAATAATCTAGAAAAAATTCGTACGGTTTTAGAAAAAAATCATTATGGTTTACAAGAAACAAAAGAACGTATTTTAGAGTATGCTGCTGTTAAAATTATGACCAAACATAATGCTCAAACAATATTATGTTTAGTGGGGCCTCCGGGAGTAGGCAAAACCACTTTAGCTATTTCTATTGCAGAGGCTTTAGGACGTAAATTTGTTAAACAATCTTTAGGAGGTTTACAAGAAGAAAGCGAATTTAAAGGTCATAGAAGAACTTATGTCGGAGCCATGCCTGGACGTATTTTAGATGGTATCAAAAATGTAGGAGTTATCAATCCTGTATTTTTATTAGATGAAATAGATAAATTGGTAAATAATTTTCATCATAATCCAGAATCTTCTTTATTAGAGATTTTGGATCCTAATCAGAATAAAACTTTTGTAGATCTTTATTTATCGGAGCCTTTTGATTTATCGCAAGTATTATTTATAACTACTGCTAATGATATTAGTAACATTTCTGCTCCTTTAAGGGATAGATTAGAAATTATCGAATTAAACTCTTATACAGAAAAAGATAAATTGAATATCGCGAAGCAACATTTAATTCCAAAACTTTTGAAAGAACATGGTTTAAAATCAACACAATTTTCTATTAGTGATTCTGCTTTAATTAAAATCATTAGAAATTACACTAAAGAAGCTGGAATCAGAAATTTAAGTCAAAAAATAGCAACTTTAATTCGTAAAACAATTAAAAATATTTTAATTAAAAAAATAACTCACGCTAACATTAATGAAGATAATTTAGAAGAATTTTTAGGAAAAATTATCTATTATGATTTATTAACAGAAAAAAAACCTCAAATAGGTGTTGTTAATGGATTAGCTTACACTACTGTAGGCGGAGATGTTTTATCTATTGAAACTACTTGTTATCCTGGAAAAGGCAAGTTAGTTTTAACAGGTCATTTGGGTAAAGTTATTGAAGAGAGCGCTATTACTGCTTTTAGTTTTTTAAAAGCTAATGCTCAAAAATTAGGAATTGATTACGATATCTTTGATAAAAAAGATTTTCATATTAATTTTGTTGAAAGCGCTATACCTAAGGATGGGCCTTCCGCTGGTGTAACAATAGCTACATCTTTATTTTCTGTTATGACTAGTCAAAAGGTTAAAGAAAATATAGCTATGACTGGAGAAATTAGATTAACTGGTGATGTAATTGCTATAGGTGGATTAAAAGAAAAAGTTTTAGCCGCTGATAGAATAGGGATAAACGTTGTTTTTATTCCGAAAGCTAATTCAAAAGACATTGAGGATATTCCTGAAGAAGTTCGTAATAAATTAAAAATTATAACTATTCAAAATGTTCGAGATATATTCGCAGAAGCTTTTATTTCTTCCGTTATTGAGAGATAAATATAATTCCGCTATTTAACGCATAGCCTGGAGTGATAATCTCCAGAGGTCACGTAAACACTGTAAGGTGGGCTTGATTAATTGTCTCGAAAGAGTAATTAATA
>NZ_JAHBAJ020000022.1:0-6400 GCF_018390775.2 Sesame phyllody phytoplasma
TGAAGTGTGATGGACACCAAATTAGTGCTTAAAAGAAGATAAATTATGGCAAGCCGGATGCTTGGAAACTTGCTTGTCCGGTTTAGATGGGGGCTGTTTGTAATAGATATCAAAAATACCAATTTTGATATTGAAACGCAAATATTCTATCTATATAGATAATAATTGGGAACGTTTAAATAAGGTTTATAATATGTTAATTTCAGGTGATACAACTATTTATGAACCTTTAGAGGGGATTCAAAGTGCCTACAATAAAGGTATTACTGATGAATTTATTCCTCCTTTTATTTGTGATACCCAAAGTTTAATTAATGATGATGATGGAATTATTTTTGTTAATTTTAGACCAGATCGAGCAGTAAGATTAGCTGTAGCTTTATCTAATCCTTTGCAAATTAATCATTTTCAAACACCAAATAAAACAATTTTCAAACCAAAAAAAATAATTAAAAATATTTTATTAGTTACAAATAGTTATTATTCTCATTTAGTAAAGGGATGTGTTGCTTTTGAGCAAAATGAATTAAAAAATATTTATAGCGAAGTTATTTCTCAACATGGGTTAACACAATTAAGAATTGCTGAAACAGAAAAATATCCTCATGTAACATTCTTTTTTGACGGGGGTAAAGAAAAAAATTTACCTAATATAAAAAAAATATTAATTCCTTCTCCTAAAGTAGATACTTATGATCAGAAACCTGAAATGAGTGCTTTTCAAGTTGCTGCAGAAGCTAAAAAAGCAATATTAACAGGTAATTTTGATACTATGATTTTAAATTTTGCTAATCCTGATATGGTAGGACATACAGGATCTTTAAACGCCACTATTAAAGCAATAGAAGTTGTAGATAAATGTTTAAATATAGTAACAGAAACTATTTCATCTGTAGGCGGAACAGCTGTTATTGTAGCAGATCATGGTAATGCAGAACAGATGTGTGATGAATATGGAAATCAACATACAGCTCACACTACAAATTTAGTACCTATTATTATAACCGATAGTTCTTTAACTTTGCGATCAGGAGCTTTATGTGATGTAGCCCCAACTTTATTGCAATTATTAAAATTAAATAAACCTCAGGAAATGACTGGAAAAAGTTTAATTTTATCAAAAAAATAAAATAAATCGATTAATTGATAAATTTTATTTATTTATTATTAAAAATTAAAATATTAAATAATATCTAAGGAGTTTATAAGGAAATGCCTTTTATTAAAAATATTATTGCTCGTGAAGGGGCGCCAAAGAGGCCTAAATATCGCGTTATCTAACCAATAACCAGTGCAGATAAACACTGAAAGGATAAGAATGGTTCGTTAAACGAAAGAATAGTGAATTACAGCAGTTCTTAAAAGCGGGTTGCGACGAAGAAGTAGTTAGTCAAAAAGATTCCGCCACCTAATAATCCTATGGATAAGCCTGAAATGGCCTAAGAAGTTAAGAAGATGTAATTTTATAACCTGTCTCAATAAGCTACTATAATAACTGATGAGTTCAGAATCTATCAACATAAACTTACGTATTGGATGGTTATCAGTTAAAAACCTGGAATCTCACAATACTCAAAATGGTCACTTCTCCTAACGGATTAAGGTCGTTTCGTAGCAGGAGAATCCTAAGCTAGTTATTAAATTAACTAATAATGAAATAAAAGTCATTAGGCTCAAGGATAAAGCGACTTTTTAGTAGTCGGAGGAGTAAAACTTAATTTGGAATAATTAAGTTAATCGCCCTCCCAAGATGAAGGTTAACGGCCTTTATAGGGCGAAAGAAGTCAGTAATTTATTGTTTATTCAATGATTATCAATAAGAGAATTGGTGTTTATGTCAACAACTATTTTTAATCCAGAAACTAAACTTTGGCGAACATTGAATATCATTCAAGATTGTTCATTAAATGTTCAACCAGAACTTAAAACGCTGGATTAATAATATAACTCAACAACTACTATCAAACGTTCAATCATATCAAGGTCCATAAGGAATGTCGAATGGGAATATTGATAGTTAAAAACTATAGACGGTATTGAGAATCCTAAAAATTACTGACTTCTTTTGCCCTATAAAGGCCGTTAACTCATCTTGGGAGGGCGATTAACAATTATTCAGAGTCAAGTTTTACTCCTCCGACGTCGCTTTATCACTGAGCCAGCGACATTTTATTTCATTATTAGTTAATTTAATAACTAGCTTTGGAACTACTCAGGTCCTCTAAATATCGACCTTAATCCGTTAGGAGAAGTGACCGTGTGAGTTCCAGGTTTTGATAAACTATCCAATACGTAAGTTTATATTGATAGACTACGAACTGCTCGGTGGTAACTGATCGAACGGGTGCTAAAACCATCTTCTTAACTTCTTGAGCCATTTCGAATCCGGGGTATTGGGTGGCGGGCACGACAACTACTATTTCGTCATGACCATAATATTCACTGCGGCAACCATTCTTATCCTTTCAGTGTTTACACTGAACAACCAGATAACGCGATGACTAATTTACTCTTTGCCTTCTGACAATAATGACGCAATAAAAGGCATTTCTATAAAACTCCTTAGATATTATTTAATATTTTAATTTTTAATAATCAATAAATCAAATTTATCAATTAATCGATTTATTGTTTTTAATAAAGTCCGACTTTTTCCGGTCATTTCCTGAGGTTATTATTTTAATAATTGCAATAAAGTTAGACTATCTATCAAACTCCTGATCTGAGATGAAACTATCGGTATAATAATAGGTACTAGAACGTAGTGTGACTGTATGTTATTTCCATATTCATCACGCATCTGTTCTGCATGACTGTTCCGCCTGATGAAATAGTTTCTGTTACTATATTTAAACATTTATGCGGCTTCTATTGCTGTGGTGGCGTTTAAGATCACCATATCAGGATTAGCAAGAATTTAAAGTATCATAATCAGGTACCTGTTAATATTAACAGCTTTCTGCAGCACAACGAAAAGCTTTTCATTTCAGGTGATCATAGTATCTACTTGGGAGAGGAATAATATTTTAGGTAAATTTTTCTTCCCAAATCCAAAAGATGTTACATGAGGATATTTTTCTGTTTCAGCAATTCTTAATTGTATTTAACCCATGTTGAGAAATAACTACGCTATAAATATTTTTTAATTCATTTTGCTCAAAGCAACACATCCCTTTACTAAATAGAATAATAACTATTTGTAACTAATAAAATATTTTCATTATTTTTTTGGTTTGAAAATTGTTTATTTGGTGAAAATGATTAATTTGCAAAGGATTAGATAAAGCTACAGCTAATCTTACTGCTCGATCTGGTCTAAAATTAACAAAAATAATTCCCATCATCATCATTAATTAAACTTTGGGTATCACAAATAAGGAGAATAAATTCATCAGTAATACCTTTATTGTAGGCACTTTGAATCCCCTCTAAAGGTTCATAAATAGTTATATCACTGAAATTAACATATTATAAACATATTTAAACAATTTAATTATTATCTATATAGATAGAATATTTGCGTTTCAATATCAAAATTGGTATTGCGATATATACAATAGCCCCATCTAAACCGGACAAGCAAGTTTCCAAACATCCGGCTTGCCATAATTTATCTTCTATTAAGCACTAATTTGGTGTCATCACTTCATTAGTTGCAATAAATTATAATCTTTTGCCCTATAAAGGCCGTTAACCTTCATCTTGGGAGGGCGATTAACTTAATTATTCCAAATTAAGTTTTACTCCTCCGACTACTAAAAAGTCGCTTTATCCTTGAGCCTAATGACTTTTATTTCATTATTAGTTAATTTAATAACTAACCTTTAGGATTCTCCAAGTTACTCTAAATATCGACCTTGATTCCTTAGGGGAAGTAACCGTTATGGAAACGGTGAGATTCCAGGTTTTTAATTGATAAACTATCTAATACGGATCAAGTATATTGATAGCCTCTGGACTGCTCGTTTATAGTAGTTTACGACAGGTTAGCTTATTACATCTTCTTAGCTTCTTAGGCCTTTTCAGGCTTTTCCATAGGATCATTCGGTGGCGGTATCTTCTTGACTAACTACTTCATCGCAACCCGTTTTTAAAAACTGCTGTAATTCCTTATTGTTTCCTTTGAGACCGTTCTTAGCCTTTCAGTGTTTTATCGCACTGGTGATTGGTTAAATCACACGATATTTAGGCCTCTTTGGCGCCCCGATCCATAGAATAATATCTTCCAGATATAGAACCAATTTTAAAACCTAATTTTATTAAGTTTTATATAGCAAACCTGATTTGGGAGATGTATCTCTTCCATCAGTAAAAGCATGTAATAAGCTAACCTGTCGTGGCTTTACTATGACGAGCGGTCAGAATATCAATATCGCCAGTCGTATTGGATAGTTTATCAATTAAAACCTGGAATCTCTTACCGTTTCCACTAACGGTTGCTTTACTAAGGAATCCAAGGTCGATATTTGAGTAACTTGGAGAATCCTAAGGTTAGTTATTAAATTAACTAATAATGAAATAAAAGTCATTAGGCTCAAGGATAAAGCGACTTTTTAGTAGTCGGAGGAGTAAAACTTAATTTGGAATAATTAAGTTAATCGCCCTCCCAAGATGAAGGTTAACGGCCTTTATAGGGCAAAAGAAGTCAGTAATTTAGTGCAACTAATGAAGTGTGATGGACGCAAATTGGTATAAAGAAGATAAATGGCAAGCCGGATGCTTGGAAACTTGCTTGTCCGGTTTAGATGGGGGCTGTTTGTAATAGATATCAAAAATACCAATTTTGATATTGAAACGCAAATATTCTATCTATATAGATAATAATTGGGAACGTTTAAATAAGGTTTATAATATGTTAATTTCAGGTGATACAACTTTATATGAACCTTTGGGGGATTCAAAGTTACCTACAATAAAGGTATTACTGGTGATTTATTCCTCCTTTTTATTTGTGATACCCAAAGTTTAATTAATGATGATGATGGAATTATTTTTGTTAATTTTAGACCAGATCGAGCAGTAAGATTAGCTGTAGCTTTATCTAATCCCTTTGCAATTAATCATTTTTTCAAAAGTTAGATAGAAACTACAACTAGCTGCTCGATCTGATCTAAAATTAACAAAGCTAATTCATCATCATCATTAATTAAACTTTGGGCCATCACAAATAGTCAGTATTCTATTGTAGGCACTTTGGTCCTCTGAGGACTAAAGCAAATGTTGTATCACCACAGTAACATGTGTAACTCTTGGCCCCCAAACGTTCTGATATATTATCTATATGAATGATATTTGCATTCAATATCAAAATTGTATTTTGTTATCTATTACAACAAACCCCATCTAAACCGGACAGGCTAGTTTCCAGGCATCCGGCTTGCCATGAGCCCCATCTTCTTTTAACGCAGCTGGTGTCACACTTCATTAGTTGCAATAATACTGACTCTTTTTGCCCTAGCAAAGGCCGTTAACCTTCATCTTGAAATTAACAATTATTCAAAATTAAATTTTACTCCCTCCGACTACTAAAGAATCATACATCTAGCCTAATGACTTTATTTCATTATTAGTTAATTTAATAACTAACGCTAGGATTCTCCAAGTTACTCTAAATCGACCTTGATTCACAGGGGAAAGTAACCGTTATGGAACAGGTGAATTCAGGTTTTTAATTAAACTATCAATACGGATCAAATATATTGATAGCCTCTGGACTAACTCGTTATAATGGTTACGACAGGTCAACATTACATGCTTTTTACTGATGGAAGAAGTACATCTCCCAAATCGAGTTTAAGTTATATAAAACTTTAATAAGGATTTAAAGTGATTCCTATATCGGAAGATATTATTCTATGGATCAGGAGCGCCAAAGAGCCACAAATATCTATTGATTTAATAATCACCAGTGCTGACTAGAACGGTTCTTAAGGAAACAATAAGGAATTCAGCAGTTTTTAAAAGCGGGTTGCGATGAAGTAGTTAGTCAGAAGATACCGCCACCGAATGATCCTGTGGAAAAGCCTGAAAAGGCCTAAGAAGCTAAGAAGATGTAATAAATAACCTGTCGTAAACTACTATAAACAGGCAGTCAGGAGCTATCAATATACCGCTTGATCCCGTGTGGATAGTTTATCATTAAAAACCTGGAATCTCACCGTTTCCGCCTTGGTTGCTTCCCCCTAAGAATCAAGGTCGATATTTAGAGTAACTTGGAGAATCCTAAGGTTAGTTATTAAATTAACTAATAATGAAATAAAGTCATTAGGCTCAGGATAAAGCGACTTTTTAGTAGTCGGAGGAATTAAAACTTAATTTGGAATAATTAGGTCCAATCGCCCTCCCAAGATGAAGGTTAACGGCCTTTATGGGGCAAGAAGTCAGTAATTTGTGCAACTAA
>NZ_JAHBAJ020000023.1:0-5257 GCF_018390775.2 Sesame phyllody phytoplasma
GCCTTTATAGGGCCAAAGAAGTCAGTAATTTATTGTTTATTCAGTGTGGGAAGTTGGTGGATACGCAAATAACTGTTTTAGAGCGAGAAGCTAAACTTTTTAGTAAACATGGAATATTATTCAAAATCGTTCTTTCAATAATTAAGGTATTAAAAAAGTTTAAATATGGGATTAATAACAAATTCTGGTTCACAAGTACAGTGGAACAACAGATAGACTATTAATGGTATCAAGCTCAAAAAGATTGAGTAATACCGCCGCTAATACGTTAACGGTTATTATCAATTATGACTCGTTATACAAGTTATTATCCCAAAAAGGTAAGGTAAAATCCTAAAATTTCGAGATTTATCCCGCTATTAAAGAGCGATTAATTCCGAAGGTTATGAAGCTAATATTAACTTTCGAAAAAGACCGATAAGAATAAACAACTAATCCGTGGTAACACAAAGTTAGTCCGATAAAAAGGATAAATTATGGCAAGCCGGATGCTTGGAAACTTGCCCGTCCGGTTTAGATGGGGGCTGTTTGTAATAGATAATTAAAATATAAATTTGATTATTGAAACGCAAATAATCTATCCATATTTATTAGGATATAGTGGTATGCAACCTATTTATTTGATTGAAAAATTTGTGTTTTTAAAACCGTTTTTATATCTTTCTAAAGACAAAATTATTAATTATGCTAACCAAAAAAAAATTTCTTTTTTGGAAGATGAAACTAATCAAAATGATTATTATTCTAGAAATAGAATTCGTAAATTTGTAATCCCTTATTTACAAAAAGAACATAATTTTTTAAAAAATATTTATAAATTTCATATTCAAATAACAGAAATTTATCAATTAGTAAAAGAACAAACAAATTTATTTTTAAAATATCATGTTAATCAACAATATTATTGTTTAGAGGTTTTTTGTAAATTGAATATAGTTATCCAAAAAAATATTATTTTATCTTTATTGGATGATAAAAAAATAAATAAAAATTTTGTTTTAATTAATAATATTATTAAATTATTAAATAATAATAATAAACCTTATTGTCAACTTAAATTAAACGATCAATGGCAAATATCTAAAAAATATTATAAATGGCAATTAGCTCCTTTAGCTAGAACAGAAAATAATATTAATAAATCAAAACCTATTTTATATGTACACCATGATCGCAAAATATATCCCAAATATATGACGCAAAAAGAGATTTTTTATAGTAATGGGCAGATAATTTTCCCTTTAATTGTAAGAACAAGACTATCGGGAGATATATTGGAATTTAAATTTGGAAAGCAAAAATTAAAAAAATTTTTAATTAATTGTAAAATACCTATTATACAAAGAAATAAATTATTATTAATAGTAGATCAAACGCAAAAAATTATTTGGATTCCTTGTTTATATCATAATGAAACTTTAGGGGAAGGTAAAATTATAACTCTTGCTATCGAGAATATTAAAAACAGGTTTAAATAAATTGTAATTTTATCAATCACGAGCGTTAATTAAGGCTAAAAAGGATATAAATCGGTCCTTTATTAAAGAAAATAATAAATAATTAAATTATTTTGGCAAAAGCATAAATAGGAGAAAATCTTTATTTTTACTTTTTTTAAAAAATAAAAAAATTTGTAGTTAAGTCCTTAATTAATTTATATGTTATGATTGTCTAGCTTATGATCGATTTCATATTAAAACAAGCGTCAGGAACCGTTGCCAAATTAGGTTTCGCATTTCATAAAATTCACTGCATAATTTATTTAGTCCAAAAACTTTTTTGTCATCTTGATGGTACGTTGAAAATAATGTCTCAATAAAATTATGACTTTATTTGTGCTGGTATCGACTGTGATTTAATGAAACCCAAAGCGGATGAAAAAGATTATTAACAGAAAATAATTGATTATAAAAATCATCAAGAAGATAAAAAGAAGTACTAAAACACAAAAATCCCAGTTATGCTCGCACTCAACAACATTTCATAGAACCTCAAAAAACACAAAAATATGCTAAATACTATCAACCAATTATTAATAAATAATGAATGAAATAAATTTTCATCATTATTTTATTTAAACATTTCTTTCTTAAAGTTATATAATAGTGATATATTTAAATTTCCAAATTTGATAATAAGATCTTATTATTATCAGAAAGGTTACGAAATTTGTAAATAAGGAAAACTTTTTGCTAAAATATTTTATTAAAATAATGTTTATTTTATTATTAGGAATAACAATTATTATTATGATTAATAAAAAAAATCATCATTGTACTAGCAAAAATCAATCACCTTTATCTTCTTGGGAATCCGCAAAAGAAACGTTAGATTATTATGAAGCATTTAAAATAAAAAAACTCTTTTCTACTAGACTGAAACGTTCTGCAGAAGAACAACTAATTCCCAAGAAGATAAAGGTGATTGATTTTTGCTAGTACAATGATGATTTTTTTTATTAATCATAATAATAATTGTTATTCCTAATAATAAAATAAACATTATTTTAATAAAATATTTTTGCAAAAAGTTTTCCTTATTTACAAATTTCGTAACCTTTCTGATAATAATAAGATCTTATTATCAAATTTGGAAATTTAAATATATCACTATTATATAACTTTAAGAAAGAAATGTTTAAATAAAATAATGATGAAAATTTATTTCATTCATTATTTATTAATAATTGGTTGATAGTATTTAGCATATTTTGTGTTTTTTGAGGTTCTATGTTGTTGAGCAGAGAATGATTTTGTGTTTTAGTACTTCTTTTGTTGATGATTTTTATAATCACCATTTTCAGCACAATCTTTTCACTGGCGGCTCAACACAGCTATTGAACAAATAAAGTCATAATTGAGACATTTATTTTCAACGTAACGCTTATCAAGATGCCGACAAAAGTTTTTGGACTAAATAAATTATGCAGTGAATTTTATGAAATGCGAACCTAATTTGGCAACGGTTCCTGACGCTGGTTTAATATGAAATCGATCATAAGCTAGACAATCATAACATATAACTAATTAAGGACTTACCATATTTTTTTATTTTTTAAAAAGTAAAATAAAGATTTTCTCCTATTTATGCTTTTACAAAATAATTTAATTATTTATTTTCTTTTAATAAAGGACTGATTTATATCCTTTACTTTAATTAACGCTGATTGATAAATTACAATTTATTTAAACTGTTTAATGACTTCGATAGCAAGAGTTATAATTTATCTTTCCCTAAAGCTCTTTATGGATATGAAATAAGGAATCAAATAATTTTTTGCGTTTGATCTACTATTAATAATAATTTATTTCTTTGTATAATAGGTATTTTAATTAATTAAAAATTTTTTAATTTTTGTTTTCCAAATTTTAAATTCCAATATATCTCCCGGATAGTCTTGTTCTTACAATTGGTGTGGAAACTATCTGTCTATTATTATAAAAAATCTCTTTTTATGTCATATATTTGGATATATTTTATGGATCATGTACATATAAATAGGTTTTGATTTATTATTTTCTGTTCTAGCTAAAGGAGCTAATTGCCATTTATAATATTTTAGATATTTGCCATTGATCGTTTAATTTGCTGACAATAAGGTTTATTATTATTATTTAATAATTTAATAATATTATTAATTAAAAACAAAATTTTTATTTATTTTTTTATCATCCAATAAAGATAAAATATTTAAAACTATATCTTCAATCTACAAAAACCTCTAAACAATAATATTGTTGATTAACATGATATTTTAAATAAATTGTTTGTTCTTTACTAATTGATAACTTCTGTTATTTGAATATAGAAATTTATAAATATTTTTTAAAATTATGTTCTTTGTAAATATATCATAAATTTACGAATTCTATTTAGAATAATAACTTATTTTGATTAGTTTCATCTTCCAAAAAAAGAAATTTTTTTGGTTAGCATAATTACTAATTTTGTTTAGATATAAAACGGTTTTAAAAACACAAATTTTTCAATCAAATAAATAGGTTGCATACCACTATATCTCAATAAATATGGATAGATTATTTATGTCCATTTATATTTTAATTATCTATTACAAACAGCCCCCATCTAACCGGACGGGCAAGTTTCCAAGCATCCGGCTTGCCATAATTTATCCTTTTATCGCCGACTACTTTAAAGCTACCACGGATTAGTTGTTTATTCTTATCGGTCTTTTTTTTCAAAGTTAATATTAGCTCTATAACTCCTCTGAAATTTGACCGTTCTTTAATAGCGGGATAAACTTGAAATCTTAGGATTTTACCTTACCTTTTGGGATAATAACTTGTATAACGAGTCATAATTTGATATCCGTTAATATTAGCGGCGGTATTACTCAATCTTTTTGAGCTTGATACCATTAATAGTCTATCTGTTGTTCCACTGTACTTGTGAACCAGAATTTGTTATTAATCCCATATTTAAACTTTTTTAATACCTTAATTATTGAAAGAACGATTTTGAATAATATTCCATGTTTACTAAAAAGTTTAGCTTCTCGCTCTAAAACAGTTATTTGCGTATCCACCAACTTCCCACACTGAATAAACAATAAATTACTGACTTCTTTGGCCCTATAAAGGCCTTTAACCTTCATCTTGGGAGGGCGATTAACTTAATTATTCCAAATTAAGTTTTACTCCTCCGACTACTAAAAAGTCGCTTTATCCTTGGGCCTAATGACTTTTATTTCATTATTAGTTAATTTAATAACTAACCTTTAGGATTCTCCTATTTAAATATCGAGTGATTTAACCAATCATCAGTGCGATAAACACTGACAGGCCAAGAACGGTTCCTTAAAGGAAACAATAAGGGATTACAGCAGTTCTTAAAAGGGTTGCGATGAAGTAGTTAGTCAAGAAGATACCGCCACTGAATGATTTTAAGGATAAGCCTGAAAGGGCCAAAGTAGTTGTAAAGAAGATGTAATACTGGAACTGTTCTGTAAACTACTTAAACCGGACAGTCCAGAGCCTATCAATATTAAAGAACTGTATTGGATAGTTTATCAATTAAAAACCTGGAATCTCACCGTTTCCATAACGGTTATACTTCACCTAAGGAATCAAGGTCGATATTTAGAGTAACTGGGAGAATCCTAAAGGTTAGTTATTAAATTAACTAATAATGAAATAAAAGTCATTAGGCCCAAGGATAAAGCGACTTTTTAGTAGTCGGAGGAGTAAAACTTAATTTGGAATAATGGTTAATCGCCCTCCCAAGATGAAGGTTAACG
>NZ_JAHBAJ020000024.1:0-4965 GCF_018390775.2 Sesame phyllody phytoplasma
GAATCCCTTCTCAAACGCCAGACAACAATTCAATTTACTTCTATTTTAAAAAATTCATTAATTAAAATTAATTTTTATTATTAAATAAAAAATTTTTTTTTATTTAATAATGATAAAAGGAGAATAATTAAAATGGCTGTCCCCTTTAGAAGAACTAGTAAAACCGCTAAAAGAAAAAGACGTACTCATTACAAATTAAAATCACCTACTTTGGTATTATGCCCTGATACTAATAAATTTACTTTACCTCATCGTTTAACTAAAAATGGTGGTAATTTTTATAAAAATAAATTAATTTCGAAATTCAAAGACACGAATTAATCATATTTAAAAAAAATATTTTAAATAAAAAAGGTATAATATGATTAAAATTAAAACATCACAAGAAATTCGTAAGATATGGCTGAATTTTTTTATATCTAAACAACATAAGTTAGAACCATCAGCATCTTTAGTACCAGATAAAGACCCTACTTTATTATGGATTAATGCTGGTGTATCACCTTTAAAAAAATATTTTAATAACTCTGTTGTACCTCGTCATAAACGTATAGTAAATATTCAAAAATGTTTAAGAGCTAATGATATCGAGATAGTAGGTAAAACTTCACGTCATCATACTTTTTTTGAAATGTTAGGGAATTTTTCGATAGGAGATTATTTTAAAAAAGAAGCTATTGAATTAGCTTATGAATTTTTAACATCTCACGAATTTTTAGCCTTAGATATTAATAAATTATATATTACTTATTTTGAAAAAGATTTAGAAACTTATAATTATTGGCTACAAAAAGGTATCGATAAAAATAATTTAATTTCTTTAAAAGAAAATTTTTGGGAAATAGGTGAAGGACCATGTGGGCCTTGTACCGAAATTTTTTTTGATCGTGGTCCAAAATATGATCAACGTAATAGTGATCTGATTTTGAATAATATAGAAAACAATCGTTTTATTGAAATATGGAATATTGTTTTTTCGCAATATAATTTAGAAATTAAAAATAATCGCAAAATTTATCATGAGTTATCGAATAAAAATATCGATACTGGAGCCGGATTAGAACGTTTAGCTTGTATTTTGCAAAATAAAGATAATAATTTTGAAACAGATTTATTTTTACCTATTATTAAAAAAATTTCTATTTTAAGTAATAAAATATACCATTTAGATAAAAATAAAGAAATTTTTAATATTATTTCGGATCATATTAGAGCTTTAGTTTTTGGAATTGCTGATGGTGTTACGTTAGCTAATGATGGCAGAGGTTATGTTTTAAAAAAAATTTTAAGAAGAGCTTTTCAAAAAGGTATTAAATTGGGTTTTAGTAAACCTTTTTTATTTGAATTAGTTCCTACAGTAGTTAATATTATGGAAGATTTTTATCCATATTTAAAATCGAAAATTCCGATTATTCAAACGATAATTTTATCTGAAGAACAGAAATTTTTATTAACTTTATGCGAAGGTAAGAATAAATTTTTAGAATTTACGAAAACTTCGAAAAAACTTTCGGATTCAGATTTTTTTAAACTTTACGATACTTATGGGTTACCTCCAGAAATAATTATAGAATATGCTAAAAATGACAAAGTTTTAGTAGACACAAAAGGATTTGAAAAAATTTTACAAAAACAAAAAAAAATATCATCTAACCAAGGTAAAATGATTTTTAAAAATAAAAATTATCAAAATAATAATTATTATAATGATTTTAATATTAAAAGTGAGTTTATAGGTTATGAATGTTTTAGTAATTTAGCTAAAATAATTAAAATTTTTGAACATGGAATTGTATTAGATAAAACCCCTTTTTATGCTGAAATGGGAGGGCAAGTTTCTGATTGCGGCATGATTAATCAAAGTTATATAGAAAAAGTTGTCAAATTACCTCATGGACAATTTTTACACTATACGAAAGATAATTTCGAATTAGGGCAGCAAGTAAAAACATTTATTGATTTACAAAAAAGACATTTAATTTCTTTAAATCATACGGCTACACATTTATTACACGCCGCTTTAAAAATATTATTCAACCCTGATATAAAACAATGTGGTTCTTTTTTAAATAACAAAATGTTAAAATTTGATTTTAATTATTATAAATCTTTTTCTTTAGAAGATTTAATCGCTATAGAACAAAAAATAAATTTATGGATTAATGAAAGTTATCCTATTAATATTAAAACAATGAGTTTTAAAGACGCTCAAGATCAACAAATACAATTACTAGAACAAATCGAGTATAATGACATTGTAAGAGTAGTAGAAATTCAGGATATTTCGACACAATTATGCGGCGGTACACATGCCTTTAATACTTTATTTTTGCAAAAATTTGCCATTTTATCTTATAATTCTATCGGTTCGGGTATATATAGAATAGAAGCAACTACTACTGATTATAATATTGAAATTGGTTTTGATTTAAAAACTAAGCATTTGCAAATTCAAGAACAACAAATATTAAATAAAATAGAAAAACATTATCATTATTTATCAGAAAATTGCAATATTCCGAAATTCCAAGAAACTAAAAACAGTTATAAAAGTATTTTTCTTTATAAAAAATATTGTGAAGAATTACAAAAATTTTGGTTACAAATACAAAAGCAAATTCATCAAAAAGATATTATAAAAATGACTAAAGAAGCTGAAAAAATTATACCTTCTACAATAAAACCTTGCATGTTGTTGAGTTGTGATAATATTGATATTGATGAAAACATGTTAAAAAATCTATTAGAATATTTGATACAAAAATTAAAAATTAATTTTTTATGTTTATATAAACAAAAATCTAAATATTTTATTTTAGTTTGTAAAAGTAATATTGATACTATTAATGCTAAAGATTTTATTCAACGTGTTAATATTTTAATTGAAGGTAAAGGCGGAGGGAATGAGAAATTTGCTAAAAGTATTAGTTATCAAAAGGATAAATTAATAATATTGCAGCAAGAATGGTTAAAATGTTTATAAAAAAACAATTCTATCAAAAAGAAAATTTTTTAGGTTTAGATTTAGGAGAAAAAACTTTAGGAATTTCGTTTTCTAAATTTGGAATTATTGCGAAAAATTTAAAAACTATACATTTTCAGAGACATCAATATAGTAAATTAATTTTGCCTTTAGCAAATCTTATTCGTGAAATGAATATTAATATAATTGTTTTAGGTAATCCTAAACATATGAACAATAACGTAGGAGTTAAATCTAAGATTAGTATTGCATTTGGTAAAAAAATTAAGAAATATTTTCCATCTGTTGAAGTATTTTTGTGGGATGAACGACTTTCTACTCAAGAAGCAATTCATAATATGCATCAAATTAAATACAAAAAAAACAGAATTTCAAAATTAAAAGATGAAATGGCTGCTGCAATAATTTTACAAAATTTTTTAAATTATCAAAAATATCATAATAAATTTGATTAATATTGAAAAAAAATTTATAAAGAAATAATATATCTATGTTTTATAATTTAAAAATAAAATATTTAAAAAATATGAAAAAGTACGCAATTCAAGAAAACATACCTATCATTCCTGAAGAAACTGGGATTTTTTTAGAAAATTTTATTAATACTAAAAAAATAGTAGATATTTTAGAAATAGGGACTGCTGTCGGGTATAGCGCGTTAACTATGTGCAATCCAACTAATCGAATCCAAACATTAGAAAGATCCAAGATTTATTATCAATTAGCCAAAAAAATATTTTCTCACACACCTTTTAATATTGAGGTAATTTGGACAGAAGCTCTAATTTATCAACCTAAAAAAGATTATGATTTAATTTTCATTGATGGCGCTAAATCACAATATTGCAAATTATTTGAAAAATATCAAAAATTTATAAAAAATAATGGTTTTATTATTTGTGATAATTTAAATTTTCATAATTTATTTAATAAACAAAATAATTCTAAAAATGTTTGTAAAATTCTAAAAAAAATACAAGCATTTAAAATATATTTAAAAAATAATTATTTTTTTAAAACTACATTTATAAATGTAGGAGATGGATTGAGTATTTCGTGTAAGAATTTTTTACCATCCGAATATATATATTTTAATGATAAAATAAATTATCCAAATTAAAAAATAATAAAAAAGAGGTTAGTTATTATGAACCAAGATCTTGATTCTTATGAGCATAAATATAAAATTGATAAAAAAAATATTCATAAAGACAAACAAATTTATAAACTAACTCAGGAAGGTGTAGATAAATTAAAGCAAGAACTAGATCATTTAACTTCCACTAAAAGAAGTGAAAATTTAATTTCTTTAAAAGAGGCTCGTGATCAAGGAGATTTAAGTGAAAATGCTGATTATGCAGCTGCCACTAATGAACAAATTATAATAGAAACACGTATTTCTGAAATCAAAAATATTTTAAAAAATATGCAAATTATTGATCATTCTAACCAAAATAAAGAAATTGTTACCATTGGTAATACGGTAGATATTCAGTTTTTAGATAATATGGAAATTTTAAAATTACATTTGGTTGGCATTTTAGAAGTAGATCCTTTGAACAATAAATTTTCTATTGAATCACCTATCGGACAAAGTTTACAAGGGCATAAAGAAGGTGATCAAGTGAGATATAAATCTGAAACAGGTAAAATAATTGATATTAAGGTTTTGAAAATAAATTGATATGAAATTAAAAAAATATACAAATTATATACCTAGTTTTTATTATGATTCTGTTTTTGAAATCCCTTTTGAAGATTTATTGCATAAAAATATTAAAGCTTTATTTTTTGATTTAGATAATACTCTTATAGAACCATATCAAAAAACTTTAAATGATAAAATTTATAATTTATTAATAAATATTAGTAAAAAATTTCAAATAATTATACTTTCTAATGGGGCGCCAAAGAGGCCTAAATATCGCGTTATCTAACCAATAACCAGTGCAGATAAACACTGAAAGGATAAGAATGGTTCG
>NZ_JAHBAJ020000025.1:0-3915 GCF_018390775.2 Sesame phyllody phytoplasma
ATTTTATTAACATTAATGAAAATTTATAATCCAAATAATATTATTATGGCTGCGCCATCGCAAGAAGAAATCATTCAAGGAACTAGAATTGTTAATGTAACTGTAAGTAATATTAATGTTTTAAAAACACATGCTTCATTTGCGCAATACTTTGATTTTAATCAAACATGTCCTTGTTATAACAGTACTGTAGCAGAATTTTGTATTATGTGGAAAATTAAAAATCCACCTACAAATTTATTAGGTGTTTTTTTTGATGAAAGCACTAGAGATGATGAAGATGATAAATATTCTTTAGAAGAATTAAAATATATGGCTAATAATTCTGTTAATATGTTTATTTTTTGGGAATATAAAGAAAAATAATAATTTTTTTATTATCTTATCATAATAAAAATTTATTTTCTAAATTTTAATTTTATTTATGTTAAATTATTAAATAACATGAAGGAATTTAATTATAATCAAGAGAGGACTAAATATTCAATTATCCTAACCAATCACCAGTGCTGATAAACACTAAAAGGATAATAATGGTTCATTCCATGAAAGAATAGTTAATTACAGCAGTTCTTAAAAGTGGATTGTGATAAAGTAGTTATTCCAGATGATTAGTCGCCGCATAATGTTAATCACCTTTATATAGCGAAATCTATCAATATTCATATTAAGAAATTGTCTCGGAAGCAATAGGAATATTTAAATTTAAATTAATATATATAAGATTATTTTTTCCTCTTTTTTGATATAAACAGGGGTTTTTTGGTCTGTAAATAAACTAATTTCGATTCTTATCGAGCTCTTATTTTATAATTTTTAAAAATTTAATTTTTTAAAAATTATAAAAATTAAAGAATAACTTTATTTAGATTAAATATAAATATATTAAAATATCAAGTTTAACAATGTAACTGTATCTTAGAATGTTAAAATTTTTAATTATTATTAAAATTAAAAATTTTAAAATAGAGGTTGAAAAATATGATAAAAAATAATAAACCATTATTGTTGTTTAAATTTATTTTTATTTTAATAGGATTGTTTTATTCTGTGAACTTTTATAATTTAAATGCTGTAGGTACACATATAAATGCTATTATAAACCACAAAGAAGAGCTCGAACAAGAAAAAAAACGATTAATAACTCGTTTAGATAATACCTTTCATGCCAATAATTTAAATGCTCAAGAACGTATAATGCAATTAGACAACCTTCAAAATGATTTACATAATATAATAAATGAGATTAATCACTTGAATTATTTAATTTTATCGAGACATCAATACAATATGATTAGAAATAATCATAATTTAAATTAATTCAGAAATTATTACAATTTATTAAAAAATATTTAATCAAAATAATGGCAATTTCAAATTGGCAATTTTTATTCATAATAGATATGATTCTTTATATTATATTGTCCGCATATTAAATAAAATTAACCGAGAAATTAATATTTTCTCGGTTAATTTATTATTTAATAAAAATTTTATTTTTTATTTTTCTTGTATTTCATTAATTATTATTTGAGATATTTGTTGAGCTAAATATCCTCCATATTGTAAATCCATATTTCATCAGGTACTCAGATTATTTTTATTATCCTTCCGGATAAATTTTTGCTCCTTCGAATACTAAAAAATCACTTTATTCTTGGAACTAATCAATTTAATCTCATTTGAATAGATATCAAATAAAAAAATCTTTTATATTAGTATATCGAAACTATTTCTTATAATTAAGTAATGTCATATAAACATTTAAGATTCGAGATAATTAATTGTTGATATTTTCGATTGTTTTCTTCATAATCTTCAGTTATTATTTGTTGATTTTGCGAAATTTTTTCGATAATTAGTCTTTTTTCAAACAAATCTTGCTCTAATTTAGTAATTTTCGATTTAATAAGTGATAGTTCATTAATAAATGATAATATATCGTTTTGAGTTAAATCTATTTTTTTAGATTTGTCAGGATAATTATCTTCATTTAACCATATCCATTCGGATTTAACTTTTTCTTGATGTAAAAGTTGTTGTTCTAATCTAGCAGCCCTATAAGGATTATGAACTGAAATTTCATGAATTGATGATTTTATACTCTCTAATAAATCTTTATTAGATATAACAAAATTATTATTATTTTTATTCTCATTTAAAAAAGATTCCAATTTAACATTTGGTTTCAATTCATTTATTTGTAAAGATTGACGATATATTTTTGTTTCTAACATTTTAAAACGATCTTTTAAAGATCTAAATTTACAATAAACATCCAAATATTTATTAAGTTCTGCTTTATTTTTATCAATATAAGATTTTTTATTTTTTAAAAATTGATAATTTTGTTTATATTTATTACGAATTGAATTTATTTCGTACATTTCTCTTGACGTTAAATCATCAGGAATATTATCAGTATTTTCTAAAATATAATCTTTTATATTATTAAATCGTGCTGAAGTGATTTTAATTTTATTTATGCCATAACTAAAATGATTTTTCGAACCAAAACCGGATTTTGATTCCAAAATTGTTAGTTCTTCTTGATTATTATGAAGTTCTTCTTGATTATTATGAAGTTCTTCTTGATTATTATGAGAATTTTGAGAATCTTTATAATCAAACCATGATTCTTGCTCATTAAATTTATTATTAATCATTAAAATAATTAATCCTAAAGTAAAAATAATAATAATTATAAATTTTTTGGAAAATTTTTTTTTTAAATGCATTCAGTTAATGTTCTTTCTAGTTATGAATTCAATTATTTTTATTGTATGAAGTAAAATTTAAAACATTAATTTAATTCATGAATATATAAAATACTTAATATTATTATACAATTATTCACTTAAATTTTCATTTGAAAATAATATTTATACAAATAAATTTTAATTAAAATTTATTTGTATAAATAAAATATTTGCATTTTGATCTTTTATTATAATTTGTTTTCTGATATTTATTATAAAAAGTGCAAATAACCCCCTATCTAAATCAAAAAAAATTTGCTAGCATCCGAATTACCCATAATTTATCCTCTTCTTAAGAATAACATCGTGTCACCACTCGTTAGTTTTTTATTAATTATTCAAATAATAAAATCATATAATTTTTATTTTGATCATGAAAAAATTTTCTTCATTTTGAAATAAGAATTTAATTTTAATAAAATTTTATTTTATCAAGATAAAAAAGTTATTTTTGATGATTTATCAACAGTATTTATCAACAGCATAAATATAATTATCAAAAAATTTTAATTATTTATTAAAGAAATTTAATTTACAAAATTGTAAATCTTTTTAATGAAAATTAAATTTTAAAAATTCTAAAAATTAATTTAACTTTTTTCAAATATATTAAAAATGAAAATTTTTTTGGTTATTTATAAAAAAAATATAATTAAATTCTAACAAATATCAAAATAATAATTGATAATAAGCATTTTTTCAAAAACTAATTACAAAGAAACAAGTAATTTTATGAATGGTTTTAGTAATCACTTTTTTTAATATGCAGTTTTTTGAGCATAAGCTAGGAAATCATAACCTCAATCTTGAATAATTATTTAAATCTTTAATTAAGTCCAACAATTTTTTGGAAATAAATCTTCTTTAATTAAAAAAGCAAGGATATAAATTAAAAATTTTTCCAAAAAGATCAACTTTCTTAATTGATCTTGATCATAATTAACAGATTATTAATTTTAATACTCTTAGAGCGAGGTGAGTTAATCTTCTACATAATATAATGATTCGCAATAAACATTATTTATTTTTCCATAAAATATTTATTTACTAAATAAAATCTAATTAAATAATTAATCTTGTTTAGAATTTTTTATTATTATCATTAATATGATTTAAAATTCTTAATTAATAAGAAGTAAAATAAAATATTTATTAG
>NZ_JAHBAJ020000026.1:0-1863 GCF_018390775.2 Sesame phyllody phytoplasma
TGTAAAATAATATTTTTATATTAAGTTTAATTGTTATTTTTGTTTTATTTCTCAATAAAATTAATTAAAGTATAAAATTAAATATTCTAAATTTTTTTTATTTAATTAAAAAAATATTTTTTAAATAAAAAATCAATTAAATTTCTCATTGTTTTTAAAAAAATATATATTTAAAATATGAAATTATTTTTTTAATTTACAATGAGATTAACTATTTATTTAATATTTATCAATAAATAGAAAAAATATAATAAATATAAAAAAAGGTTTTCTAATTATGATTATTTTATCTATTGAAACTAGTTGTGATGAAACTAGTATCGCTATTACTCAAGATGGAAAAAAAGTATTAGCAAATGAAACTTGTTCGCAAATTAAATGTCATCAAAAATATGGTGGTGTAGTTCCTGAAATAGCTTCTAGAAAACATTTAGAAGTGATAACATATCTTTTACAAAAAACTTTTGTTGAAGCAAAAATAAACCCTAAAAATATAGATTTAGTAGCAGTAACTCAAGGTCCAGGATTAATAGGATCGTTATTATTGGGTGTTAGTGCTGCCAATACTTGGTCTTATATTTATAAAAAACCTTTAATGGGAGTAAATCATTTAATGGGTCATATTTACTCTGTTCAAATAGAACATGAGATAGAATTTCCTGCTTTAGCTCTAATTGTTTCAGGAGGACATACAGAATTAATTTATTTAAATAATCATTTTGATATACAGAAATTAGGAGCTACTTTAGATGATGCTGTTGGTGAAGTTTATGATAAAGTTGCTAAAAATTTAAATTTAAATTATCCTGGTGGTCCTATTATAGAAAAACTCGCTCTTAAAGGCGAATCTGTTTTTAAATTAACATTACCTTATATTAAAAATAATAATTTGGATTTTAGTTTTTCAGGATTAAAAAGTCAAATTATTAATTTAATCAATCAAAATAGTCTTAATATGTCTAACAAATTTATTTATGATATATGCGCTTCTTTTCAAAAAGTAGTTATTGAGGTTTTATTAATTAAAATAAAAAGAGCTTTAAAAAAATTTCCTACTAAAAACTTAATTTTAGTAGGAGGTGTAGCTTCTAATGCTAGTTTAAAAAAGAGATTTTTTCAAGAATTTCCTGATTTAAGATTATTAATTCCAAGTGTAAAGTTTTGTACAGATCAAGCTGCCATGATTGGCATTGCAGCTTATTATCAATACAAATTCAAAAAGCCTAAAGAATTGTATAGTTATAATTTAACAGGATTAGCTGATTTAAATTCTTTTTTTTAATAACTTTTTAAATAATATTGTAATTATTAAAATTAAACTTTAAAAAAAATATTTAGGAATATATTTATATTTTTGGATAGGTTCATAGTATGCAATCCATTCGTGATTATAATTTGTGACTATAAAAGGTTCTGTGGTGATAATTTGTCTTTGATCTAAATACACACCGTTTTTAATTAATCTTATCAAATAATCATTTAAAATAATTTTTTGATAATTTTTAAATAAAATTTTAATATCTATTAAATTAGATAAAGAAATTTGATTCATTAAAGTAGCTTTTTGTAGATCATATATACCAATTCTAGTTCTTTTTAATTCTTTTAGTGCACCATAAGTATTCATTTTTTCACCAATATCTCGAAATACGGATAGATTAATTGCGTTTTATTCAGCGATTTATCTTTGCTGTTTTATTTACAATCAGCCCCCGTCCAAACCGGACAAGCAAGTTTCCCAGCATCCGGCTTTCCATAATTTACTCTCTTGCGAGAACTAATTTCCCCTCACGGTTGATTAGCTATTTATTCTTATTGTTCTTATTATTTCTGATATCGTGTATTTGTTGATTGGTTACCTTT
>NZ_JAHBAJ020000027.1:0-1790 GCF_018390775.2 Sesame phyllody phytoplasma
GATAAAATCATCAGCATAACGGATATATTCAACTCTTATTTTTGGATTTAGATTGATGTGACTATCAATTACCAGACTATGATGTTGGTTTTTAGACCATGCTTTCTTATATTTTGGGTTATCCTTCCAAATCGGCTTTCCGTCTTTAATCAGTTCCCCCATTTTCAGGTCGATGTAATGTAAATATACATTCGCCAACAAAGGAGAAATAATTCCTCCTTGAGGAAAGCCTGATAAAGATTCGTATTTGATGCCATCTTTCATGAAGCCAGCTTTTAGCCATTTGTTAATGGTTGAGAGCGTTTTATTCTTTTTGATGAACTGATTTAGGGTTTTCATCAGAATCTCATGATTGATGGTATCAAAGTAGCCTTTTAAGTCAATTTTGACAAGGTAATCAATTCCCTTAAATCTTTGTTTGACACGTTTGATAGCGTCATGACAGGATTTTTTGGTTCTAAATCCAAAGCTCCATTCAGAGAAAATATTTTCGAAATAAGGAGTTAAGAGTTGTTCCAGGCATTTTTGCATCAGTCTATCTTTGATGGTCGGTATACCCAAGGGTCTGGTTTTCCTATTATCTTTAGGAATGAGGGTTCTTTTAACTGGTTTCGGTGGTAACCATTATTGACGTATTCCAGATGGTATCTTTCTAGTTTTTAAGATTAATTCCATCGATGGTTTCGTTGTCGATTCCGGATGTACCCGCTCCCTTGTTAGCCGCGATTCTATTAAATGCTGTTAACGTGTTGTAAAAGTTATTCATTCCTTGCTGAAGTTCTCTTTTTAAAGAGTAACCGTTTGATGAACAATATTGAATCTTATTCAATGTTAGTAAAAGTTTAGTTTCTGGTGAAACCGTTGTTGACATAATTTATCAACTCCCTTCTCGATACCATTGAATAAATAATAAATTACTCTCTTCTTTCGCCCTATAAGGGTGATTAACCCTCTTCTCGGTAAGCCGATTAACTAAATTATTCCAAATTTAGGTTTACCCTTACGACTACTAAGAAGATGCTTTATCCTTGACCATCCAGGCTTTTATCTCCGGATTAGTAAACTTAATTACTCAGTTTTAGGATACTCCAAGTTACTCTAAATTTCAACCTTAATTCCTTAGGGGAAGTATCCTCTATTTCGTGCTATCTACAATAGCCAGGGCTGATATTCCCTGAAAGGATATTGTGTTCCAGACAAGAATGTCAGGTGCGAGCAGACCATAAAGCGAGTTGCGACGAAGCGGAAATTAGTAAGACTGCCACCAATAATTCGATGGAGAAGCCTGAGATGGCTAAAATGGATGTAATTAATAACATCTGTAGTTCTGTCCCAATAGTCCGGTCTTCCAAGAATGGTATATTGGAAGTTTATCAAATAAAGAAACCTTGAATCAGCTCTAACGAGGATACTTCCCTAAAAATTAGTCCGCTAGCGTAACGGGAATCTAAAATTATTAATTCCTCGGCTTTGTTTGATAGGTTCGGATTATTTCTAACGTCTCTATCTGTTAATGTTTCGTCATACTCTTTCCCTCAGCAATTGTATTCATCCATATTCTTTAGCTTTCGCCTTGGGAATTTGGATCTGAACTGCCATTGGGAATTCTTGGTGGCACTTCTCTTGGCGATTCTTATTGGTGGGGTTGACGCTACCATAGGAGAACCTCGAGTTCCTTTATTAGCTCACAATTTTGAATCCTTTTTAATCGTAGGTTCAGGTCTGCTTTAGCCATTGCGTTACTTGGTTTTTGATGTTATACGCCTCATTATATTCTCCCTAACGCCAAT
>NZ_JAHBAJ020000028.1:0-1619 GCF_018390775.2 Sesame phyllody phytoplasma
GTTAATCGTTAATTTAAGGGCGGAAAAGATGCCTAAATATTTCGCAATTTAACCTATTGTACGTTTTGGAACAAAAAACGGCAACAGAGAATTGGTTATTTCTATGAAAATAGAAGTAATTATAGCAAATTCTCAAAGCAACGTGAGTAGAATATAGCTATACAAGAAAGCGATTGCAAGTTGAAATATGATTATGGATAAATTCTAGAAGCAGAATTGAAGAGAAAAAAGGAGTAATAACGAAACCTGTTGTAGCTATTTATTCGACAGTTTGCAATCTTATAAAAGGATATTAAATGTCTTTTATAATTGTTCTTTTCTTTTGGAAAAAATTTTATTTGCAATCCTACCAATATTATATTTTTTTTATAATTAAATATTATTTGGTCTTCTCGCCTAACATCATGAGGTAAATATTTAGAGTAACTTTCATCTCCCTAAACTTTTTTTGTATTCCAAAAAAGCAAGGGAAAAGCAGAATCATAGTAGTCGAGAGATATTTAAAGCTTAAAATGGAATTTTTAAGTGAACTGACTCTCCAAGGAAATTAGGAAAGCTAATTGCAAGGCGAAAGAGAAACTAAAACATTTTAATAAATTTTAATTTATTTATGTTTTGGAACCGCCGGATGCTTGGAAACTTGCTTGTCCGGTGGTGTGGGGGGCTTAGAGTAAATGAATGAAATACTTAAAACGCTCTAATTTCTATCCCGATTAAATCAACAATCTGAAGAAATTCATAAAGCTGTTTCTGTCAATGGTGGCGCTGGTGATCAAGGTTTAATGTTTGGTTATGCTACAAACGAAACAGCCTATTTTATGCCTTTACAGTTTATATTAGCTCGAAATTTAGCTTTACAATTAACTAAAATAAGAGAAAATAAAATTTTACCTTTTTTAAAACCAGATGGTAAAACACAATTAACTATGATATATGATGAAAATGGTAATGCTAGTTATATTGATTCGATTGTTGTTTCTTGTCATCATAGTGATATTGTTAAAAATAATAAAAATTTTTCAGATTCTATTATAAAATACATCATTAACCCTATTATTCCATCGAAATTTATCAATTTTAAAACTAAATTTTATATTAATCCAGCAGGAAGTTTTGCACAGGGAGGTCCTTGTTTTGATACCGGATTAACAGGGAGAAAAATTATCCAAGATAGTTATGGTAGCGGAGTGCATCATGGAGGCGGTTGTTTTAGCGGCAAAGATGCTTCTAAAGTAGATCGTAGCGGAGCGTATATGTTAAGGTATTTAGCCAAAAATATTGTTGCTTCGGGAATTTGTGATAAATGCGAATTACAAATAGCTTATGTAATTGGATTAAATTTTCCTGTTGGTTTGTTTATTAATACTTTTAATACTAGTAATGTTGATGACAATTTAATTCTAGATACTATTTATAAGAATTTTGATTTAAGTCCTCAAGGTATTATTAATAAATTAAAGTTAACTAAACCTATTTTTAATATTACTGCTAGATATGGACATTTTGGTATTAATAATGATCAATTTACTTGGGAAAAAACAGATCAAATTAAATTATTTTCTCAATTGTTAAACAAAATTAATTAATATATTTATTTTTATTTTTAGTTTTTAGTACAT
>NZ_JAHBAJ020000029.1:0-1504 GCF_018390775.2 Sesame phyllody phytoplasma
CTTTAGGGATTAAAGGTAATTTTCAAAAGAAACTTTTGGTATATAGAAAAGATAAAGACAATTGTTGTAGGTGCAACAAATTAATTCAAAAAATTAAAATTAATGGTCGTAGTTCTTATTTTTGTTCCTTTTGTCAATTAAAATAAATAAATATATATAATATTCGATCAAATTATTATTTATTTTAATTTTGATAAGGCATTTGTGGTAACATTTAAGGAAGGTTACAAATAATGATTAATTCAAATATAATTAAAATTTATTGTTTTAATAAATTGTCTTTAGAAGATTATAAAGTACTTAATTTATTATATCAACCTTTAATCGGAACTATCGCTATCTCTTTATATAATATTTTATATTTTTTAAACGAAAGTAAAAATAATTTTGATAATAATTTTAATATTACGCATCAAATGTTATTTGATTTATTGAATGTAGATCAGAAAACTTTTAAAAAAAATAAATATAAATTAGAAGCTCTTCGTTTATTAGAAACTTATTCTAATGAAAATAAAGATATCATTTATATAATGCATTCTCCGGTTCAGGTTCACAATTTTTTTAAAGATCCTTTGTTAAGTCACTTTTTTTTAAGTGAAGTAGGTAATTATTATCATTGTTTGCAAAAATTATTATTAAATAAGTCTCCTATAATACCTGCAAATTTTCAAAATATAAGTAAAAATTTTGTAGATATTTATGGAGTTAATAAAATTGCTATTGATCATTCTTCATTGTATAATCATTATTCATCCGATAATGTTACAATGCCTCCTAAACATTTGGTTGTATTTAAAAAATTTTTTGATTATGAAATGTTTTTAAGTAATTTGTCTGAGCGCTTTAAAAAACCCTTTTTATTGGAAAACGAAAATATTGATTATATTGTTACTTTAGGCTTTGTTTATATGTTGAAACCTAAAGAAATGGCTATTTTATATCAAAAACTTTTTCGTCATAATTATAATCAAAATATTGATTTAAATATTTTAAAAGACTATTTATACGAACAAAATGTAAAAACTCAACAAAATATTAAAATTATTGATGCTACTGATTATCAACAAGAAAAAAATGAAATGATTTTATGCTTAAAAAGGTCGCATCCTATTAATATTATTAAAAGTTTTGGAAAAAATATTAATATGCATAAAAGATTAAATCATGATTTATTTATGTTAATTCAAAATAATAAAAATGTAGATATCGGAGTTATTAATGCTTTGCTAATGTATATTTGTAAAAAGAAAAATCACGATATTCATTTTGTTTTATCGTATAATTATTGTAATACTGTTTTAAAATCATGGTTAAAAAGAGGTATTGTTTCTACAGAAACGGCTTATAATTATTTAACAGCAGAATTAACAAATCATATTAATAAATTTAATTCCTCTCGTAAAGAGGTTGCTTTACCTAAATGGTTAGATGATTTTATGAAAAATTTGCATTAATTATGATCAGTATTTTCATAATTTGTATATAAATTATGAAATTATTC